>NZ_JAFNJD010000026.1:0-59059 GCF_017368415.1 Shewanella sp. 4t3-1-2LB | reverse complement strand
ATAATTCGCAGGTATGTCCGCCATCAAGAAAGAGTCGAAAAACAAGAGCAAGCTGAGCTTGCTCTTGTATAGAAGGCCCCCTTTTAGGGGGTAATCACAAAGCCACCTTCTTCAGAAGGTGGTTTTTCACTGCCAATACCAATATAAAATCAACAAGTTACGTATCGTAACGTCTCAACCGGTCTCACTGAATCTCACCGTTTTGGTATTCCAAACGGTATTCCAAGGTTGCTTGACTTATTTTTGGAATACCTTGAACAGGTATTCCACAGCAGTGAGCATATTGAAAAGGCTGCAGATGGAAATCTCTCCATTTCCTTTGTCAAAGAGACTTAACATCTAAATTATCTCTTTTTGTTCGAAATAACGCCTGATGCAAGCAAAAACAATCATGCTGATGATCGTTAATGACGCCCACGGCCTGTAACCATGAATGCACGATCACGGGGCCAACAAACTTAAACCCCAGTTTTTTTAGCTCGCGAGATAACTGCTGTGACAATGGGCTCTGCGGCAGCTCGGGAGCATGACTGGCAATTGGCGTATTATCTACTTTGGACCATAACCAGTGACTGAAATCCTGCCCTTGCTGTTGCAGTGTTAGGTACACTTTTGCATTGTGGATTACCGCTTCAATTTTTGCGCGCGCTCGGATAATACCGGGGTTTTGTAGCAGTTGCTCCACAGCTTCTGGGCCAAAAGCTGCGATTTGCTGCGGCTCAAATTCTGCAAATGCCTGGGTGAATGCCTGACGTTTACGCAGCACAATCAGCCAGGATAATCCGGCCTGAAAACCTTCCAGCATCAGCATTTCCCACAATAAGCGGCTGTCATGTACTGGCCGATCCCATTCTTCATCATGGTACTGTTGCAGTAGTGGATCGCTTTCTGCCCATCGGCAACGGGTGTGATTTGACATAGTGATTTCCGTTTATTCATATTGTTGATGATGCGCCAGAGTCTGAGCCGCCAGCGTCAGCAATGTCTGTTTGAGTGCCGCCGGGGCCACCGCTTTAGCCTGAATGCCAAGCGATAACACCCACGCTGCCAGTGATGGCCAATCGTGACAACGCAAGCGAATGCGACTGTACGGCTCGCCAGGCTCCACAACGGTTAGTCCCAACCACCACTCGCGTTTAGCTTTATCAAGTAGTGCGTTATCCAGCAAAATATCACCTTGCAGTGCAGGTTCCGGCATTTGTCTGGCGATATAATCTTCTAAAGAAAAACTCGGCCGCGGCAAAAAGGGGATATTTGTCAGTTGTAGCAGCTGCATCCTGTCGACACGAAAATCGCGAAACGCCTGACGGGTACGACACCAGGCAATCAGGTGCCAACGTTGCAGATAAAAAATCAGCCCATGCGCTTCCACTTCACGGTGCTGGTGATCGGTGTGCAGATATTTGCAATAGTCAAACGTTAGCACTTGCTGCTGCACTATGGCTTGTTGCAGTAGTGACAACTCTTCTGCGCCGCAATTGCCGGTAGTTACCCGCATCGTATTGGGTAGCGTATCCAGATAAGGTTGATTAACCCCTGAACTGACCGCGCGAATTTTACTTAGGGCAGATTGCAGATGCCGCTGGGTGTCCTCACCGCTGTGATGGGCTAACAATAATCCACCGGTGAGTAAGGCGCTCGCTTCCTCCGCTGTGAAATTTACCGGCGGCAGATGATAATCGGCCAGTAAGCGATACCCCCGGCCAGCACTCATACTGATGGGTACTCCCGCTTCACCCAGTGCCGCCAGATCCCGATATACGGTCCGTTCACTGAGGCCAAAATGCTCAGCCAATTGGCGGGCGCTGCTGTAACGCCGCCCCTGCAAGTAGAGGATCATGGCCAGTAAACGATCAACCCGATTCACACTGCACGCTCCAAAATCGGCTTAACACACTGTGGGCAGTGTACCACCGTCAATCACATAATCGACGCCGTGAATGGCTGCCGCCGCAGGCGATGCTAAAAAGCCCACTAACGCAGCAACCTCTTCTGGTCGATTGGGACGGCCGATATCAATTCCACCTAGACTGTCCATCAGTTGTTGTCGGGTCTGTTCAACGGTGTTTTCCGAGTGCGCCGCCAAACGCGCGACCAAGGCATCGGCCGCTTGAGTGGCAGTATAACCAGGGCTGACCGCATTCACCCGGATCCCCATAGGGCCCAACTGACGAGACAAGCCTTTACTGTAATTAGTTAATGCGGCCTTAGCCGCAGCATAGGCCAAGGTGGATTCATACAGCGGCATCTTACTTTGAATGGATGACACATGAATAATTGTCCCCTGCCGCCTCGCCAGTAGCAATGGCAGTAATAATCGATCAAGACGTACGGCACTGAGCAGATTCAAATTAAGTTCTTGCTGCCAATGAGCGTCGGTCAATGCCAATACGCCGCCACCTGGAGCCGTGGAACCGCCGACCACATGAACCACCACCGCTAGCGAATTCCAATGAATCATCACTGTTTCGGCTACCTGCAGACATCCTTCAGCCGTAGCCAGATCTGCCGCGATAAATTGCTGACAATTGTGCTGTGCTGGAATATGGCGCGCCACACCTATGACCTCAGCACCACTTGCAGCAAAATAATCCGCAACCGCCTGGCCGATCCCCTGTCCGGCACCAGTCACCAATACCCGAGTCAATTGCTTGGTCATTAGTCAATCTCCACTCGTGCGATTAACTGCTGCACTAAGGTAAACACAAAGGTCAGTATCACAGGGCTGCCAGCAAATGCGCCACTCACCTCAGCGTCCACGTACCACTGTGCCTGCTGTTGCCGCCAAGACACACAATGACAATGATGCTGATAACGTGCGACCGCCGCATGCTGCCAAGCGCAGACACTGGCAATCCCCTGATAAATCTCCCCTTCATCTTGTACTTGAACGTCAGCGGACAAAGAGGCCGTAAGCAACGTTATATCGCGTTGATTTACCCCTTGAAAATACTGCTGAATCACCATTGGCATAGGCGTCATAATGTATCCTTGAGTGTTGTTAATTGCGGCAGTTTAACGGGTCATACTGACAACCCTATGTCAGTGTTCGATCTGTCATTATGAATAGATGAACCACTCAACAAACTGAAAATGGACTTTTCAGCAAACCATCAAGATGGCAATGCCCCCTTACCGTTTTCGGTATCGTTATCATCGGAGATATTGGGCATCCCAAGTACTGCTCAGCGGCGGTAGCGGCTTTATCGCCAGCCATTGCATAGTGCAATTGCTTGAATAGGATTATCGAATCAAACCACGGTACGGCGCCAAGCCAAAATGCAGCAAATCTGGCTGGACTTACATAATGCAGGCATAAGTAACGACGCGCCAATGACCATTTTTGAAGCACACTTACTGCAAGATGACAACTGGGCGCAAGCCTGTCGCGATGGCGATTACGTGTATGTGGCCTTCCCATTTTTCTGCAGTTTCCCAAACATGAAGACGAAATGATAAAACCTGCGTTTGAGAGAACACTACGAGTAATGAGAGCAGCGCAAGATCCTGGCGTTAAACGTTTAATCATGATCTCTAACTTTGGTGGTGTTGGCATAGCCATCAAGATCCACATCACATGATGATATGAACAGCACAGTGAGCTGCCCACCAAATCGCGAAATCATAAAAGTTAAATAGAGAAAATTATCTTAAATGGATTACATATTAATAAATAAGCTAACAAAAAAGCCCGGCGATTGCCGGGCAAATACTTCAATAGCTAATTAAAGATTACGCAGAAGGAATATCTAATAGATCCGTTTTAGTTTGTGCCAAAGTGCCATTAATATTGATGGCCAATTTCAGCTGTCCAACGGTAGTTCCCAATTTTTCTAGGCTCCCCGGAGTGAATTGGTATTTTCCAGCGGTATCCGTTGCACTTAGAGTGCCACTGCAGACATCGCTGCTGTCACTGCACGCAAAGCGGACGCCCTTATGCCAAGGGATTGAAAATGCTGAAACCTGTTCGCCGGGAATATTCAGGTACATGACCGTATAATTGGCACCCGCACCAGTAACCGGTTCTCCCTCATTAGTCGTGAGTGAAAATGTTACCGCTTTGGTAGCGCTGTCAATGCTATCAACCACAATTTTGAGGCTGGTGGCATCGTTGATGGACACATAGCTCGGTTCAGGGGTTACGTTTTCGTCATCATCCGAACCGCAGCCACCGAGCGCCAATAATGCCGAGATTATTATCAGACTTTGATATTTCATCACAGCCTCCTAGTGACAGTCGCTGCAGGTGAAACCTTCATGTGCCCCAGTCAAACCAGCAGTGACATCGTGCTCGCTATGACAGGTTTGGCACTCCATCTGGGCGTTAACATCTGTGGCAAAATAGGTATCGGGCTCCCGCTTGGTACTGCTGTGGCAGCCAGCACAGTCACTATTCCCCTCGGCAGCGGTAGCAACATCCAGCGTGTTATCCAACGCTTTATTGAGGAAATCGACAGTCGTATAGGCGATTTCTGCTGTAACCTGGGCACAACGCTCCAGTTTTGCCGGATGACTGGTGCCAAACTTACTTTGCTTTGACCAAAGCGTCACAGAAGTATGACAAAGAATTGATTTTGCTACAGACTGCCCAATCTTATCCGCTGTTAGCAATTCTCCGGCATCGGTCTTACGGGTTGGTGCACCAATGGCACTCAGGAACTCGCTATCTCCACGTGGCATCGCAGTACTTTCATAATAATGATACACAGAGCGGATAACCTTGTTACGATCGACGCCCGCCAGCATGTTGACAGCCATCGCTGCTGCGTTTAGGCAACCGCACAAGGTGCCCCAGCCAGCAATACCACCGGCACCATAAACGGTTATATTGGTGGGAATTGCCGCAAATTTACAGGCATCTTCGTGCCCTTGCGCGGCCAACTCTTTGACGAT
This sequence comes from Shewanella sp. 4t3-1-2LB, assembly GCF_017368415.1. Lineage (NCBI taxonomy): Bacteria > Pseudomonadati > Pseudomonadota > Gammaproteobacteria > Alteromonadales > Shewanellaceae > Shewanella > Shewanella sp. 4t3-1-2LB. The sequence goes on along the minus strand of NZ_JAFNJD010000026.1, from coordinate 54,166 downwards.
GGCATCAAAAACACCATACATACAACCACCTTTGCCATAGTCTTCGTATGCGCGTTTTGCTACCGCGAGCGGCTCGACTTTCACATAAGTAAGAAGATTAGCCGCCAAATCACTGGTACCTTCACTGCCGATACCAATAGATATATCGCCTGGACAAGTGTCTGCGGCCATAGCTGTTGCCATGATGCCCCCACCCGCAGCAACACTTACCAAACCGATAATTTGTCCCATTGCCTGACGTCGATTTACGTTCATGTTCATCACCCCACATTTGTTATTTTGCAATTTGCAAAAATGCGAATTGCAGATAGTTAAAATCAATTAAATCAACTACTTAGTGGCATATGCTAGATTAAATTCTTTGCTGCGCATTAAATGTGATCGATTACGACTTATCGATAATTCATGAAAAAAATCTTTAGGAGTTTTTATTCATGAATGAGGTAAATAGGACGCTGGTTTTCGCCGGTACAGGCTCAGATGTAGGAGAAATACTTTAGGGAAAGGCTCACGTATCTCAAAAATGACCAATTAACTTCTATACTTTGCTCGACAGGGAATGATTACTCAACAGGATGTTAAATACCTGGGGGCTGAATGCATGTTGAGAAGATCCAGCTTAAGGTCACAGTTACTGCTTGCTGTCGCACTGGCATGCTGCGCCATTCTATCGACCCAGGTGATGATACGTTACATGTGGACACTGCCGCAGTTCTCGCATCTGGCACTCTATAATGACAAACTGGAAATCAAGCGTTTCAAGAGTGTTTTGCAACTACAACTGAAGCGGTTACAAAATATTGCCTATGATAACGCTGTCTGGGACGGCTCTTACACAAAAGCGCTTGCCCGAGATCAACAGTGGTTTAAAGACAACTTTATGATCGGGCCTTCTTTTCAGCATCTGTCTATCAACGGACTGTATTTTTACGACAATGAACAGCAACTCCTGGCGGGTATGAGTGTTGATAACAACCTGCAACCTATCACCGTCGCCATGTTTTCTGCCCCGCAAGACATACCGACGAAACTCCTGATCAGTACAGAAGAAGTTCAGCAAAATCAGCTAATGCCGGTGTCAAAGACCAGTTTTATTAAGGTCAACGACAAGCCTGCGGTAGTTATCAGTCAAAGCATAGCGCCTTCGCTGGAACAAGGAGTCAGTGCTGGTACCTTGTTGCTGTGGCACTATTTAGATGGCCGTTTTATCGGGGAGTTGATGCCATTAGCCAATGATGATATCCGTATCATCGATCCTGCCCAAGAAAGCGACATCGGACAGCACATCAGCACTATGCTGCAAACTGATGACATACAAATTAAGCTCTGGAACAATAGTTTATATATTGGAGTCCTAGGGTTAGATAACCAGCTGTTATTGGTGTTTGCTATCCCACAAAGTCCGAGAATATACGATGAGGCACTGTTCAATCCTGCCCTCTCAGCCGGCATAGCCGTGTCTTTCCTGACGCTGTTGCTGTTTTATCTTTATATCAGCCGCAAATTAGTCGAACCCGTTCGTCATTTGCTGAAAACGATTAGCTACGTCAATTTCAGTAATGACTATTCCGCTAGAGCTAACCTGAGAGGTCATAACGAGATACACAAACTCGGTCGTCTGATTGACCTGATGTTCGAATTAGTAGCACAGCAGCAACAAAAGCTCACGATGAAAAATCGCCAGTTACAGGATCTGAGTAATACCGATGCATTAACCGGTTTGGCCAATCGTCGTTATTTGGATGAATATCTCGCAACCTTGCGCAATTCGGTCATTAACCGCAAGCAACCCATAGCCATGCTGGTGGTTGATGTGGATTTTTTCAAGCGTTACAACGACTTTTACGGTCATGCCATGGGAGACAAAGTGCTACAACAAGTAGCAATTGCCCTTCAGGAAAGCACTCACCGTGCCACTGATCTGATATGTCGCTATGGTGGCGAAGAATTTGTGCTGGTGCTGGAAAACACCAGCAAAGAAGAAGCCATGGTGGTGGCGGGCAATCTCTGTCAAGCAGTAGAAAAGCTGGGCATCCCCCATCAAACTTCTGCCGCCTGCAAGGTGGTCACCATCTCTGTTGGTCTGGCGGTAAAACCTGCTGATGCCATTATTGAATATGAAACCCTGTTTGCCTGGGCTGATGCGGCACTCTATATCGCCAAAGACAATGGTCGCAATCGCTATGAAGTTGCGTAAATCATTTTCATTATTGTTAAGCCAGACCTATGTTTTGACCAAAGTCCCATAACAAATATCACTGAATAATTGCAATTATTCGAATTGTTTATGCGAATTTTCGCCGTTGATCTAAATTTTTTAGAACGTAGTATGAGTTGCAGCAGGAAATCCTCGGCAGCCAATATTCGAGATGCCGGGATCTCAACCCATTAACGCTGGACGAAGATACGCGCCAGCTAACAATTATCAGAGAGGGAATATATGCATCTGTTGAAAAAAGTTACGTTGAGTGTTGCGTTTGCAGGTTTTGCCAGCCTCAGTGCTAGCGCTATGGCCGAAACGTTTCAATTGGATCCGACCCACACAAGTGTGATTGTGTCATGGAATCATTTTGGTTTTTCTAACCCAACAGCCAGTTTCAGCGATGTCACCGGCACGCTAAACTTTGATGACGCGGATGCGACTAAATCAAAAGTCAGTGTAAAAATTCCAGTGAAAACCGTCGACACTCGAGTGCCAGCGTTAACTAAAGAGTTTCTGGCTAAAGACTACTTTGACGCCGAAGGTCACCCGCAAGCAACCTTTGATAGCACTAAAGTGGTGAAAACTGCCGCCAATGAATATGACGTTACCGGTAAACTGACTATCAAAGGGATCACTAAAGAAGTGGTATTGCATGCCAAGCTGAATAAAGAGGGCGAGCACCCAATGAAGAAAAAACCAACTGTTGGTTTTGACGCCACTACTGAGATTAAACGTTCTGAGTTTGGTATGGGTCAATATGTGCCTTATGTCAGCGATGAAGTGACCATTCACATCACTACCGAAGCCAGCACCCTATAAGCGTTGTAAACCCGCGTTAAGAAAGCCGCCTGTTTCGTCCCTGCAGGCGGTTTTCATTTTTATGGTGTTCACGTTTCAGCTTCTAGCATGATAACCACATACCAGTTCATCCAACTGTTTTTGTTCCTGTAATTGTTGCTGTTTTCTCGCGGTTTCCGCTCGCCGTTCCAGCATATGTTGTAGCCCCATATTGAAACTTGCCTGTTGCAGGCAAGCCCGTTGCTGCAGACGGTATTCCTGTGAAGCCTCCATGACTCGCCGCTGTTGCTGCTCACATAACTGATGCATCTGCTGTTTAATGCTGCCCATGTTCTGTAGATAAAGCGCAGAACCACCGGGGTTAACCGACAGCGCTGCCATATGCTCATGCAATTGTTCAAAGCGACTCTGCTCCAATTGCTGACTCTGTAACAGCTGCTGCCGACGACTTTGCATACGTTCAAATTTTTGCCGTTGCAACGCCATATACTGATTAAGCGAACTCATTGACCAACTCCATTAGTTGCTTACGACTGTCGGCATATATTGATTGTTCGTTAAGGCCCTGACACAGAAAAGCTTCGATGGCTGGGAAACGTTTAACGACAGCATCTAGTTCCGCATCTTCACCACGTTGATAAGCCCCCAGCGGAATTAACTCCTGGATCTGCTGATAACGGCTGTACAAGCGCTTCAATCGGTAACAGGCCTGCAGATGGGCTTCACTCACTATCTGAGGCATCACCCGGCTGATTGAGGCCCCAATATCGATTGCTGGGAAATGCCCTTGCTCTGCCAAAGAACGCCGCAGCACTATATGCCCGTCGAGGATTGCCCGCGTGCTATCGACGATGGGATCTTGCGGGTCATCACCTTCCGCCAGTACGGTATAAATGGCGGTCATGCTGCCACGAGAACTATTGCTATTACCGGAGCTTTCGACGAGTCCGGTCAACTTGCTGAATACGGAAGGCGGATAACCTTTAGTTGCTGGGGGTTCACCGAGAGACAAGCCGATTTCCCGCTGCGCCTGAGCATAGCGAGTCAGAGAATCCATCAACAGCAGTACGTTTTTCCCTTGATCTCGGAAATGGGCGGCAAGCTTATGGCTCAGCTCCGCTGCTCGCAACCGCAGCAATGGCGACTGATCCGCGGGAGCGGCCACCACAATGGCTTTCTTGCGTCCCTCAGGCCCTAAGGCATGCTCAATAAAATCACGGACTTCCCAACCACGTTCACCAATCAATCCGACAATTACCACGTCGGCCGCAGTATAGCGGGTCATCATGCCTAACAATTTACTCTTACCGACACCGGAACCGGCAAACAAGCCAATACGCTGACCTTTACCCACGGTAAACAGGCCATTAAGCGCCCGAATGCCGACGTCCAAAGGTTGCTCTACCCCGCGCCGCTGCAGGGGGCTTAGATGTGGTGCATATAATGTTTGTCGTGGTGCGTCGATTTCGCCAAGGTCGTCAATCGGTCGCATCAGACCGTCGACAACACGCCCCATCAAGGAATCGCCTACTGGCAAGAGAGCGGAATTTTCGATCACCCGCACTTTAGCACCAGCATACAGCCCGGAAACCGCAGCCAAAGGCATCAGAAAGGCCTGTTCCTGATCAAAACCTATCACTTCAGCATCAAACCACTGCTGTTGGCCTTCCACCTGACAACGCTGCCCAAGCGATAAACGGCCGCCTTTAACGGTCAAGGTCAGGCCATTAATACTCAGTAAGCGCCCGTAACTGTTGAATTGATGCGCTGGACGGATGGCTGCAGTAGCGAGCTGCAGGCGCTGTTGCCATTCAGTCTGCATCGGTGAGTATCGGCTTTATCTGTTGCAGCACCTCAGAGAGACGCTGCCGAAATGACAATTGATGCAGTTGCGCTTCCCCTTCAAACTGCACCTGCCCAACAGGCAAGGATTCGTCCACCCGAAAAGGAATACCATCGATATCGCTAATTCCCTGACTTTTAAGCCATTGGTTGTCGCTAACGGAAACACTGATAGCGGTAACGATATCACGCCCTTGCAGGGCTTCCAGCGTGCGCTCTATCGCCTTTAAATAAGACTGTGGCTGCGCCGACAACTCACTTTCAATAACGGTCTGCGCCAGCTCGCGGATCAGTGTATAGAGATCTTCGCTTAATTGTGCCGCACTGATGTGAAGCTGAGACTTAATACCATTCATCAGTTGTGCCAGATGCTGACGGTTATCAGCTTCGGTTGCGGTTTTTTGCTGCTGCAACTTTTGTTGCCATTGTGCTTCTATTTCCGCTCTTAATTCATCAGCCGCCCACTGCCGCCCACGCTGCTCGCCCGTCAATTGACCATCGTTGACACCTTGTTGGTAGGCCTCGTCAAGCCGCTGTTGCAACGTTAGCTGCGACGCCTGACGGACAACTGAAGGGAATTGAAACAGTTCTGACATGGCTTACCCCAACACATCTTCCTGATAAAGCCGATAATCGATGGTGCCATCGCTCATCATCTGCCGAATGATTTTCATAATCTCCGCGCGTGCCGTTTCCACTTTTCGCACGGGCTGGGGGGCCAAGCCATCAAGCTGCTGTTGATACACTTGTGCTAAGCGTTTGGGCAAGGCTTGTAAAATAGACTGGATAAATTCTGCTTTTGCCCCTTTGAGTGCCACAATCCACAACTCATCGGAAATCTCGTTCATCAGTTGTGCGCGTACTTCTTCGGTCTGTAGGGCAATGGTATCAAAGTCGAACATCCGTTCTTCAATAGCAATGGCCGTCTGCTTGTCGTGCTGTCGTAGCAAGGCGATAATTTCTGCTTTGTTGCCGTTATAACGGTTGACAATCTCGGCCACTTTTTCGACGCCATCTACTCTGGCACCGGTTTGCTGCCCGACAAATTCGATACAGCGCTCCAGTGCAAAACGTAAATCATCGATAATATGCTCACTGACTTCCCGCATTCCGGCAATGCGGAACAGCAGATCTTCGTGGCGCTCCTGCGGTAATAATGCCAGCACCGCCGAGCTTTGCTCCGGTGGCAAAAATGCCAGGATCAGCGCCTGCATCTGCGCATGTTCCTGTTCCAGGAACCGGGCGATCAGTTCAGATGGTACCCATTCGAGACGGCGTAACTCTTCAATCAAAGTAACGCCATAAATATCATCGAGCATGCCCCGCGCCAGCTTGCGCCCCACGGCTTTATCCAATGCTTTTTCTAAATAACGGCGCGATGCACCACTGACACCACTTTCGTTGCGGTAACTGTCAAAGAAATGTTGCAGCGTCTGACTCATATCCTCTTGGGTAATATGCGCAATTTTCGCCATCCGCTCAGACAAGGCCTTCACCTCACCTTTGCCGAGCCGCCGAATAACGTTAGCAGCGTTATCCTCGCCCATACTCAACAACAGAATAGCGGCTTGATCGAGTTCAGATAATTCGCTGACGAATTCAGGACTTGCTGGATTCAATTTCTATTCCTCGTTCTACCCACGTTTTAATGACGGCAGTGACACGGTCAGATTCTTTATGTGCCAAATACTGCATGTGCGCGACCTGCTCTTCAAACAGCGCCCCAGCCTTTGGTAATGCCATGGTAGGCATTTCATCCTCAGCCACTTTTTTGTCTATGGAATTAGCGCTCTCGGTTACGGCTGTCTTATCTGAGGCCAATGCATCAAAGTCATCCAGTTTGCCGTCGCTGCCCTGTTGTTGGGCCAGCAGTTGTGGGCTCAGTTCGCTGTTGTGGCGTTTGCCCTTAACCAAATGGCTCACCAGTGGTCGAACACCAAAGAAGATCAACGCCAGGGCAATCAGGGTGCCAAATAAATAACGCGCATATTCCCGCATAATGGGTAACTGCCACCAAGGCGTTGTATCTGTGGAACCTGCAATATCGGTTTCAACAAACTGGAAACTAGAGATATTGAACTTGTCACCACGCTCAGCATTGAAGCCCGTTGCCGTTCGTACCATATCCCCAAGCGATGCCAATCTTGCCTCAGTCCAGCCGGTTTTACCTGCGGCGGCATCATTCACCAACACCGAAACACTCATCGCTTTGAGTCGGCCCACTTCGTAGCGTGTGTGCGTAACCGAACGGCCACTATCAAATGTCCGTTGTGCTTCCTGCTTCTGACTGGTTCGGCCGTTAACATCTGCTTTAGGTTGTTGGCCGTTAGGGTTGGCAATCGGTGGATTGTTCGCCAAAGAGCCAGGGATCCCCATCGCCAGATCATCTTGAGAAGAACCGGTTTTAGTATTCTCGGACTTCACAATTGTGTTGGGATCGAGTGTTTCTTTGGTCTCTTCAACTACGCTGAAATCCACATCCGCAGAAACTTGGATCCGATAATTACCTTCACCGACAATGGGCAACAACATGATGGCTGCCCGTTGTTCAATATCCTGTTCGAGCTTATTAATAAACTGCAGTTTCTTGCTGGAATCTTTACCCACTGGCGAATCGTCGAACAGCTCGGCGGTCAACAGTTCGCCCTTTTGATCCACCACAGACACCGCCCGCCGATCGAGCCCTGGAATGCTGCCCACGACCAGACTGACGATAGCCTCCACCTGCTGTTGTTTCAGTTCGTAGCCGGGAGCTAAGTCAATCATCACAGATGCCCCGGGCTGTTCCTCTTTACGACCGATAAACAAACTGCGCTTAGGAATCGCTAGGTGCACCCGAGCACTTTGAATGCCAGCCATGTTCATGATGGTACGAGCCAGCTCGCCTTCCAGCGCATGCTGGTACTGTTTCGTTTCCATAAACTGACTGGTGCCCATCTGCACCTTACTGTTAATGCTGCTGATACCATCAGGTAAAGCCGCCTTGATACCCCGGGCCGCCAGCGTGATGCGGGCGTCAGCCAGTTTATCCTGCGGCACCATAATGTTGCCGGTATCGGTATCAATGCGGAATGGGAACTTCTCTTTGTCGAGGATCTCTAGAATACTGGCCTTATCGTAATGCTCTTGATTGCCATAAAGCGGCACATAGTTTTTGGCCGAGGTCCACAAAATAATCACGATCGCCGCAGCCACCAACGTTGCCAGCAATGCAATGGAAGCAAGGCTTCTGTCGCCACTCTGCGGCCAACCAAATTTGCCAGACAGATTAACCACTTTTTCTTTTAAGCCGCCATTACCGGCAAGATGTTCGTCTTTGGTTGCCACTACACCCTTCATCAATCACCACCTACAGCGACATACGCATAACGTCATCGATACCATCGAGAACTTTATTGCGTACTTCCATCAACATATTGAAACTCAGGCTCGCCTTCTGACTGGTCACCATCGCGCCAACCACATCCTGAGAAGCACCGGTATCGACCGCCTGCATCATCTCTGATGCGAGATTCTGCTGGGCGTTAACATCTCTTACTACCTGCAAAAAATCCTGCTGGATACCGCCATTATTGGCAGGCGCGATTGCGCCACTTTCAGCCATCAATTCCATTTGATCCATGCGATTGAGTAAAAGGCTCTGAGTTGCTATTGGTTCCATATTTAACGCACCTGTTTATTTATGCTATAGCGTCGATATCGATGCCGTTTTCTCTCATTGCTGCCAGCTTGTATCTGAGCGCTCGTGTCGTCATGCCCAGCGCTTCGGCAGTGCGGCTTCGATGTCCATTAAAACGTTGAAGTAAATCATAGATATATTCGAACTCTGCTTGTTTACGGGTGTGTTGCAGCCGTTTACCTGGGGCTTCATCAAAACAGAGTTGATGCAATGGCAGACCTAAATCTTCGGCTTGCAATTCCATGCCTCTGGCCATCACTAAGGCACGCTGAATGACATTTTCCAACTCACGCACATTGCCCGGCCAGTTATAACTCATCAGCACTTCACGAGCGGATCCACTCAGGTAATAACGATCTTCACCATACTTACGAATGAAATACTGAGCCAAGGGGATCACATCTTCCATACGCTGCCTTAATGCCGGCCAGCACAGTGGCAATACGTCTAAACGGTAATAAAGATCCTCACGAAATGCCCCCTGGCTGACTAAGTCACGTAAATCTTTGTTACACGAGGCTATGACCCTAACATCTAGAGTGACTTTGCTGTGACTACCAAGGCGCTCCACTTCCCGTTCCTGCAATACGCGCAGCAACTTTCCCTGCAACTCTAGCGGCAACTCAGAAATTTCGTCTAACAACAATGTACCGCCATTGGCCAGCTCAAACTTACCTGCCGCAGAATTGACAGCACCGGTATAGGCACCTTTGGTGTAACCGAACAACATGGCTTCCAGCATGTTCTCAGGAATTGCCGCGCAGTTGACGGCAACAAAAGGCTTTTCGCGTCGCGCAGACATCTGGTGAATAAATTGCGCCAGTTTTTCCTTACCGGTCCCCGACTCACCCTGGATCAATACCGTGGTGTTGTTGGTTTGCGCCGCCCGATTGGCGAGACGTAAAACCTTCTGGCTTGCTTGTGATACAGCCACCATATCTTTCATGTTTTTCAGCATGAAACGAGCGTTACGCACCGACGTGAGTAGTTGAGTGCAGCTAAAAGGACGCAGCAAATAATCAACTGCCCCACAAGATAGCGCATCGGATGCCAGCTGGCTTTGAGAGGATTCAACAATCACCACAATCGGCGTAGATGGGAAACGATGATGTATATTTCTAACCCAGTCCTGCACAATATTTGGATAATTGACAAAATCAATAAATATAATTTCTGGCTGTTCAGTCACCCCGTCAAGATAAAGGTCTTTTGCGTGTTTCAGATATAATGATTCATCGCTAAAACAGGCTATTTCACTAGCTTTTGGCTTTTTCCCTGATAGCCACAAGACACAATTATCTTTCATTGTTTTACTACTCCATTATCCTTGCGGATAAGTCTTACTGATACCCTTCGGTTTAATCCCTGATCCTTGTCGTTATTATTAACTACAGGATAACGACTTCCATGAGCCCTCACCTCCAATTGTGCGGGTTTTAAGCCAAACTCGATTAATCTTGAGGCAACATCATCGGCCCGTTGTTGCGAAAGCTGTCGGTTAGCGATGCTATTTCCGACACTATCGCTATATCCATCGACTAACACTTTATTGATGTGACCATCTAACTTTATATAACGTACTAAATCTTGAAGTTTTTTAATGTCACGGGCAGAAGAAATATTTTTTTTGCCTTTTTCGAAGAAAAAATCATTATCTCTAGCACTTTCCCATGATATCGGTGCCATATCTGACAAACAGTTGCGAAAAGCCGTAACGGCAGAAAATCCTCGGGTATTGGTAAATACTATCTCTTTACTGTTATTGTCTGGATTCACTTCAAAATCGAGCCAATCACCAGCAGCAATAGCATCTAAAACCTCACGGCCTAAGTCATCATAAATGACAGATAATTCATTAACATATCCATTATAAATAGGCTGATTAATAGACATGTTTGAGATATTCTTCCAATCAGCTGGCTTAATTTTGACCGTCGCTGATGAAATCTTGATTTCTGGGAATTGCAGGTCAAGAATTAATCGAGTTTTATATTCCGGCGTTCTGACAATAGCAACTTCCGCGACACCTTCTATTTTTTGTGATAAGGCGCACTTAAATTTTGTTGACTTTATATTCCAAATTCCATTTTCATAAGTCTGTTGCCAGCTATCCTTAGCAAAAACGTTCGTCATCGTTATTAATGGCAGCATCATGAATGCTGGCACAATAACTCTCCAGTACGAAAAAGACATCTCGATTCCATAGCACTATCTGACCAAGAACAATATTTAGTCAGTAATTTTAAAAACGAGCGGAAGAAAGACAGGCATTACGCCAGATAGGATCTGCCGCTAAGTTAATGCAACCCCGCTATCATATTTGTTTACAAACGTAGACCGGAGGCTTTGCGTCCCAGACTTTCATCTGGTTTGCTATTTAATTGTCTTAGCAATGATTCTGTAAAAAATTTACAGAACGCTGCACTTGTTGGGCTAAAGTATTATAACCCTTTCGATTAATCAATATTCTTTCATAGAATTTTTACACTTTTTTTGCCATTTTTGAAAAAAAGACAAATTATTGACTTATCCTAGCGCCCCAATCACATTCACCCTAACATTGTCAGGTACTTCATTGTAAGAAAGTACTACAAGTGCATTATGGGTGAAGGTTTTCGCATATCGAGCCAACAATGGCCGCAGTTGCGGGATAACGACTAATACTGGCGTCATACCCTGTTTCTGCATCTCTTGTTGCACTACAGGCATCATGCGTTGGAACTGCTGCAGTAGATTGGGCGCAACTGGAAAACTATCCAGTGCCACTTTGCCTGCTTGCATCGCTTGATTAAGAGAGCTTTGTAGTGTCTGCTCTAGCTTGCTGTCTAAGCTATAAGCCGCCAGTTCATCGCGTTCGCCCATCAGTTGCCGGGTAATTGCTCGTTGCAACGCACAGCGAACATCGGCCGCAAGCAATAGCGGATCTTTGGTGATATCGGCGCTATCGACTAAGGTACTGGCGACAGTGACCGCATCCTTGATAGAGACTAATTCCCGCAACAAGTAGCGGAAAACTTTCAACTGAACGCTCTCTGATAGAGATTTTTCTAAAGCAGTTGCCAAATCTGGTGCAATTTCTCTTACCCGCTTATTGAAATGTTTGACATCTTCAAACAAAAACAGCTCATCCAACGCACCTTTGATCACCTTACCGGCATGAGTTGCCACAATAGTGGCCAGGTCAACCACGGAATAGCCCATGTTCAACGCCCGGGATTTATCTTCCGCCTTAATCCACACCGCATGGAGGCCGTAGGCTGGATCGCGGGTGAGTTCACCATCTAGCTGGCCGTAGACCTCTCCGGTATCAAGTGCCAGCAGTTGTTGTGGTTTCAGCGTTCCCTCTGCCACCGGCACCCCAGACAACAAAATACGGTATTCTTGCGGATTGAGCTTTAAATTATCGCGGATCCGCACTTCCGGTAATAGAAAGCCCAGCTGTTCACATAAGGTTTTACGGATACCACGCAAGGTACTTATCAGCTCCTCACCTTTGTCTTTTTCGGCCAGATACACCAGCATGAAACCTAGTTCAACAGAAATTCTATCGACATGAGGAATGTCTTGCCAAGTAAGTGATTGCTGACTTTCAGCAATGGTTTCAGTGAGCTTTTCAACCTGCGCCAAATCATCAGCAGGCACCCGTTTGTACAAGCGCCAGGCGACGTAAAACAGCACCAGACCAAAACTGCCAAAAGCCAGGATCGGCATACCGGGAACGATCCCCAGCACAATCATGATCCCTGCTGCGGTAGCGACCACTTTAGGAGATGCCAGCAGTTGTCCACCGACCGCCTCAGACATATCTTCGTCATCGTTCATCCGCGTGACGATGATGGCAGATGCCACCGCCAGCAGCAAAGATGGGATCTGTGCGACCAGACCATCACCTATGGTGAGCAAGGCAAAGCGCTGAAAGGCTTCGCCCATACTCAAATCGTGCTGGAACACCCCAATGCTGACGCCACCCAACAGGTTAATCACCAGAATAATCAAACCGGCAATTGCGTCACCACGGACATACTTGGAGGCACCATCCATCGAGCCATAAAAATCGGCTTCACGCGAGACTTCAATGCGGCGGGCTTTCGCCTGCTCGGGGCCGAGAAGGCCGGAATTGAGATCCGCATCAATCGCCATCTGCTTACCCGGCATCGCATCCAGAGTAAAGCGGGCGGCAACCTCGGAGATACGCTCGCCACCTTTGGTGATCACCACAAAGTTCATCACCATCAAAATGGCAAAGACCACGATACCAACAACGTAGTTACCACCAATAACTACTTCACCAAATGACTGGATCACCCGTCCGGCAACATCGGCCCCTTCATGACCGTGGAGTAATACCACACGGGTTGACGCCACATTTAACGTCAACCGCATTAGGGTGGCCACCAGCAAAATGGTAGGGAACGCTGAAAAATCCAATGGTTTACGGCTGGAAACTGCCACCAGCAACACCATGATGGATAGCACTATGTTGAAGGTAAACAGCGTGTCCAGCACCCACGCTGGTAACGGCAAGATCACCATTGCTAGAATTGCCAGCAACAGGATCGGAATTGCGGTATAGGGTCTGGTGAGGTTACGCCAGTTCAATTGTCTTCTCCAACATATTAATTTTTAGCTAAATTCTTTGGAATTTTTAGTTCAGGGATCGGCGCTGGTTTACTGCCGCGCCCGGCCTTATAGGCCTTCAGTTGCACCACATAAGTCAACACATAGGCCACGGCGGCATACAGGGCTGAAGGGACTTCCTGGTCAACCCGAGTTGACCAGTAAATAGCCCGAGCTAACGCTGGGATTTCCAGAATTTCTTTTTGATGCTGTGTGCCTATAGCGCGAATACGCAATGCCATTTCATCAACACCTTTAGCCACCACATAAGGTGCCTTAGCATCTTTTTCTGAATAACGTAATGCCACTGCAAAATGGGTAGGGTTGGTGATAATCACATCAGCCTTCGGCACTCGCTCTTCAATACGACGGCGGGCAAACTGATATTGGATCTGGCGAATACGGCTCTTGATCAACGGGTCGCCGTCAGAGGTTTTGCGCTCCTCTTTGACTTCCTGGCGAGTCATTTTGATCTTATCCATCACGCTTTTGTATTGAAATGGAATATCAATCGCCGCTACCAGCAGTAGTAACGTTGCCATGAGCAATAGCGTGAGAAACAGCAGTTGCAACCCTTCATGTAAAGACAGTGGTAAAGGCTGACTCTGCAAGGCCACCAAACGCTTAGCCAACTGCACCAAAAAAGCCGCCATGCTGCCCATCAATAAAGCGATTTTGATGACGGACTTTAACAACTCCAGTAGACTGCTTTTTCCCAAAATCTTGGAGAGACCTTGCAGCGGGCTCAACCTGCTACCCTTAAACGCCAACAGACTCCATGAAAATATGACGCCTCCCGGCAATGATGCGGCTATCCACATCGCGACAAAAATCGCGGTTAACATGGGCACCAGTGTTTTGAGCATCTCAATCAGCGCTGTCGATAATGCCAGTCCCATTTGCCGGGTATCGTGCAGCAGGGATTGATCTAACTGCATGGTTTGCCGCATCACAATTAACAACATCTGCATCAAACCATCTGCAAACCATAAAAACGCGGCAATACCGATCATCATCAGCACCGCAGTATTTAACTCCCGGGATCTGGCGACCTTCCCTTCCTTACGGGCTTCTTTGAGACGCCGCTCACTGGGTGCTTCGGTACGTTCCTGCGAACTATTAGTGTCTGCCATACGTTACTCCATCAACTGACGCATCACGTCAAGCGCATCAAATAACAGATTGGAGAACACACTGCCCGCCTGAGCAAACGTCAGGTACACCACGATAAATCCCATCAGTAGTGTTACCGGAAAGCCAAACGTAAACAGGTTTAGCGAAGGCGCCGAACGGCTGGCAATACCAAACGTCATATTCACCAATAACATGGCGATGACTGCGGGCAAGGCCACCACCAGTGCAGACGCAAAGATCCAACCGAACATATTGATGACTGAGGCAAAATTTAGCTCATAGAGACTATGCCCTACAGGCCAAAGCTGAAAGCTGTCCACCAGCATCTGCAACCCCAACAAATGACCGTTCAGTGCAAAAAACAGCAACACAACCATCAACCACAGTAGATTGCCGAGCAACGATACTTGGTTACCTGAACCAGGATCCATCACAATGGCCATCGACAAGCCCATCTGCATGGACAAAATAAGCCCTGCCTGCGTAAACACTTCAAACAGCATACGCATCACCAGCCCCATCATCAGTCCGAAGAGGATCTGTTCAGTTGCTAATGCCACCATTGTCAGCGAAAAAGGGTCAACATCCGGCGCGGGGGGGATCTGTCCCACCAGTGCAAAAGATAAAAAAAACGCCAATAAGATCCTGGTTCTCACAGGCAGAGCGGGGTTATCCATTACCGGCATAGCCCAGAAAAAAGCAGACAACCGCACAAACGGCCACCAAACGGTGCCTAAAAGATGCACTATATCGCTACCAGTGACCGAGATAAGCGATGTCATCCAAACACACCGGGTATCAGTTGTGACAAACGCGCAAACCAGTCAGTCAGGCTTTCGATAATCCAGTGACCAGCAAAGATCAGCATCAGCAATGTTATCAACATTCTTGGCAAGAAAGTGAGTGTTTGCTCCTGCACGGATGTTGCCGTCTGGATAATGGCCACCACCACCCCAACGAGCAATCCTGGGACAATCAGCACCAGTAAAATCTTGATGATGGTGATCACCGCATCACCAATAAGTTGTACCGCCAGTTCTGGACTCACCAGTTAGCTCCAAAGGTTGCCGCCAATGTGCCAGCGACCATAGACCAGCCATCTGCCAGCACAAACACCATCAGTTTAAAGGGCAAACTGATAATCAGCGGTGACAGCATCATCATCCCCATTGACATCAGGACACTGGCGACCACTAAATCGATAATCAGGAACGGAATAAACAGCATAAATCCTATCTGGAATGCCGTTGTCAGCTCACTTAATAAGAAAGCAGGTACTAACACATCGAGCGGTACGTCTTCGGGTTTCAAATTGCTGGGCTCACCGGCAATTCTCAATACTTGCTGCATCTCGTTTTCGCGGGTTTGAGCCAGCATAAATTTACGAACGGGAACAACCGCTCGCTCGAGCGCCTGTTCGGTCGTAATTTGTTCACTTTGCAGCGGTTTATAAGCGTTTTGATAAATGTCCTGCCACACGGGTCGCATAATCAGCATGGTCAACATCAAGGCAATGCCAATCAACACCCGGTTGGGCGGGCTTTGCTGTAACCCCAATGCCTGTCGCAAGATAGCCAGCACAATCACTATGCGGGTAAAGGATGTGGCAGCCATTAAAATCCCCGGCAACAGTGTCAACAATGACATCAGCAACAGGATCTGTAATTTAACGTTATAGTCCTGTCCGTCAGCGGTGTTATGCAGCGAAAACAACGTGACATCCTGAGCGCTGACACTAAATGACAATGTCAGTCCTACCAGTAACAACAGCCGACTCACCACCAAATTACGCATCTGTAACGGTTTCATCGCTGAGTTGCTGAGGTAAAAAACGGATACCGTAATGGCCATCAACCATGACCACTTCCGCCTTGGCAAAGGCCACACCGTTTACCATCACATCCAGAGGTTCTCCTGCGACCTTATCTAGCGGCAACACATCACCATCGCGAACTTTGCTCAGTTCGCCCAATGTCAGCTCCGTACTGGCAACTTCCAAGGTAATTGTCAACGGCACGTCGCGGAAAAAAGTCATATCGGCAGCAGGATTTTTAGTCTTGGCAGCCTCATGCTCTGCAAACTCATCAATATCCAATGCATCCAGTTCCGCCAATGCGGCATCCAAATTATCTGTCATGTCTGTCACTCTTGTGTTTGTGTTACCTGAAATGCTAACTGGCCATCTTCCTGCGCCACTTTGCCTGAAAACAGTTGCTTACCACCGAGCCTGAAGCTGGCAATGTCCTGCAGTGATACCGGCATAAATTCCCCCTGCAACAGCTGTTGCAACTGCCTGACATTGACCTTTTTTTCTGCCATCACCACGCGGCCGCGTACGGGGAACTGCTGCCATTGTGTTTGTAATAGCGGTAATTGTTGGGATTCAGATAACGTCGGGCTATCGGCTACCTGAGGAAACAGCCCCACCGGCAAATTCAGAAACCAGCTGATGATTTCCTCATCCAACAACATACGCACCTTAAAAATCACATAGGAAAAGGGTTTGAGCGCCTGAAGCTGCTTCAATGGCTGTGCCATCGGCAAGCTTTTGTGACCACTGATCAGTTCCTGCAATCCCCCCAGTAAACGATTGAACGTGCGAGTCGCAATGCGCAATTCGGTAACGGTCAATTCGTTACGCGACACGTCCTGATGACTGATCCTGCCTCCAAGGCACAGGTCTGCCAGATGTCGCACCGCCAAGTGCTCAATCGCCATGTACGCTTTGGCATTGTTGGCTGCAGGTAACTCGCAACTCATCATTAATTTATCGGCTTCAGTGCTGAGAAAATCGGTTCCCCAGCCCTGACACAGTGCCAGCTCTACCTCAAAGTTCAGGCCACTGATCAACTGCGACAATGTGGTGTGTAACACCTCTCTGAATTCTGTTTTGGACTCACTGAATATCTTGACCGCCTGTTGCTGACAGCGCTGGTCACGCGTCAGCGGAAATATCTGCAACATGGCGGCATTTTCACCACGGATAAGCTCCCTTGGTTTCTTTTTCTTAATCAAGCTCGCTGTCCTCCAGTTCAGACATTTTGACTTTGCTACGTTTTGATCTGACTTTATCCTTCATCAGCATGCTCGCCACTCTTAGCACTTGGCGTCGCTTGCTATCCGCTTCTCGGCGCCAGTCAATACCGATGAACTGTAGTCTTTCGCTTACCGGTCGGCGGTAAACTACGCGGCCTTTAATGCGGATAGTACTGGCGATCTCCACAATCAATCGGCTGGGGACCTTCTTATCCTGTGGCACCAACAACCCGGCGCCGCCAAGCCCCACGTCTTTCATAATGGCATTACACACATACCATTCGATCACCAACGGCCAATACAGCTGTACGGCAATGCCGTCATGTTGCTCATCCGCTGGAGTTTGTTCTTTAGTCAGATCATGACGTTTGAAAACACGGTCATTACTCGTTCGCGTCATTGCTGCATTTCACTCATTCTGGTTACAGGCTGATTAGCTTCGGCTTTATCTGCGGCATCGACAACGGCGGGAGCTGGTTTACTTTCCGGCGCGATGGATGAAAATAATGCATTGAGTTGCTTCTCCGCTTTGGGCGTGAGGATCAGCAGTTCTACCCGGCGATTCTCACTACCGGTTTTATCCTCGGTATTCAGTAACCGAGTTGAAGCGAAGGCGTTAACTTGTTCCACCCGTTCAGAGGGCATGCCGCCGGCTTCCAGTAACCGTCGAGCCTGCAACGCTCTGGCGGCGGATAGTTCCCAGTTACTGTATGCGCTGCTGTTATACGAGGTGATGTCGGTATGGCCGGAGATGATCACTTGATTGCGGACTTTTTTGAATACCGGACCGAGACTAAATAACAGATCTTCAAAAAACGGCGTCATTTCGACTTCACCGCGAGGAAACATCTGATGATGACGATCATCTTTGATAATCACTCGTAAGCCCGAAGGAATAACTTCAACTAATAAGTTGGTTTGTGCGTGCTTTGTCTGCGCGATTTCTTGGAAATTCTGCAATAACAAACTTAATTCTTCGGCCGTTGCGAAGGTGCCATCAATAACCGAATTAAGCTGCTTGCCCTGTCCAGCGGCAGGATCTCGCTCACCTTTAGGGATACTCAGATACTCTGACATCCCCGGCAAGGGGTTATCCGGCGGCAGCCGATTGGTTGCTTCATTATCGATGATGGACGGTGAGCCACCCAAATCAACCGGATAAGGACTGTTTTGTGGTTCAAAGAAGTTAGGACTACCATCGAACACAGAATGGGTGCGCATATAATGCGCCAGTTGCGAACGCTCCTGTTTACTGGAGACCTGCATCAGCCACATCACCATAAAGAACGCCATCATCGCTAACGTAAAATCAGCGAAAGCAACCTTCCAGGCGCCAGCATGTTTAGCGTTTTTATCGCCGCGACGCTGCCGACGCACGACTATCTGAGTATCGCTATTATTCATGATTAAGCAGCCCTGTTGTTAATCCATTCTTCCATCATGTTGAACGTGGGCTTAACCTCTTCATTGATTAATTTTCGTCCAGCATCTGTGGCTACAATGGCAACATGGCCCTTGGCGTGAGCCACTAACATCGCTCTAACACATTCAAAAATCGCAATACGCTTTTTGACATATTGTTCCATTGATGAAGCCAAAGGCGCCATCAAGCAGTAGCAGCCAAAAATACCTAAAAAAGTCCCCACCAACGCAGCAGCCACGTGCAACCCAATGTTGCCCATGGGGCCGTCCAGATGCTGCATGGTAATGATGATGCCGCCTACCGCCGCCAGAATTCCAAATCCCGGCATGGCCTCAGCGACGGCAGCCAACGACTGAGAAGGTTTAAGCTTCTGCTCTTCTAGATAAGCAATTTCCTGATCCAACATATTGTCAAAGTCATGGGAGGAAACTTTGCCCATGCTGAACAGCCGAAGATTGTCGCAGATGAATGTCACCAAGTTGGGATATTCACTCACCGATGGATAAGCCAAAAAAATCGAGCTGGTTTCAGGATTCTCTACATGCTCGTCCAGATCCTTCAGACCGCGGGTTCTGGCGAGATCCAACAGCGCATACATCAGCATCAATAAGTCCTGATATAATTTGCTCTGGTCTTTAGGCGCCTTAAATTGGTATTTAAGCTGAGACATCATCTCCTTGAGAACATGCTTGGAGTTTCCAACGATCAATGCGCCCAATGCTGCCCCAAAAATAATGATCATTTCCGCCGGTTGCCACAGCGATGCCACATTGCCACCGGCAAACATGAAGCCACCCACAACTGTGCCTAACACTATGACTAATCCAACAAATTTCTGCATAGCTTTTGTGCCCTTAGCTCTAGCCTGTCAATTTTTCTGTTAACAATTGCAATGACTGTTTATGTAATTGGCATACGCGGGATTCTGTTAATCCCAAAGTCAAAGCAATTTCTTTCATGTTAAGTTCATGGGTGTAATACAGTTGCAACAGCAGCTTGTTTCGCGCTGGTAGTTGCTGCATCGTCTGCGCTAGCAGTCGCCGTTGTTCCATGCGCGCAATATCGCGATCTTCAGACGCCATCGGCCCTTGCTGCTCCAACAGCTGTTCAAAACTGTCAACGACTTCTGCTTGTTCGAGATAATGAAACTCCATCAACTGTTTGGTGGAGATATTTAATGCGGCACATATTTCCGGTTCGCTCGGCTCTCGCCCCAATTGGCTGCGCAGCTGCCTCACGCCATCGCGAAAACGATGGGCCTCCTGACGTGACTGACGGGAACGCCAGTCAAGTCGACGGAATTCATCCAGCATGGCACCACGAATATGTTTGAAAGCGTAAGATTCAAACTGTTCGTCCTGTTCTCGGCCATAACGGCGGATGGCTTTCAGCAATGCCATCAAGCCTATCTGCTGCAAGTCATCGCGATCAGCAACCACTCCGATTTGCGTACGCATATGGGCCACGACACGCCGCACTAAGTAGGCATAGCGCTGCAGCGCTTCAGTTTCCTGAGGCACAGGCGCAGTGTCTAACTGCTCTCCGGCGCTTTGCCAATCACACAGTGCAGACATAATTAACCTTTACTTACTGTAGATAGACGTTAGTCACCAGCACCTGCTCCAGCTTACTGTCAATTCCCTGCAGCTTGAGGGCTTCATTAAATTTCTGCAGCAATGCCTGTTGCACTTTATTCACATCTTCAAACGTCTGTTTCGCCTGTTCTCTGGAGGTATTGGCAAAATACTTCACCAAGACATTGCGCAGAACGGGGGCTTGTTGATCGAGTTGTGTCAGAAAAGTTTGGCTATGAGTGGAAAGGCTGAGTTCTAACACTAAGTAACGTGAATAGTTCTCATCACTGACACTGGCGACAAACCGCGCCATTGGATAAAACAGCAACTGATGGGCTTGATCGACTGCAGCCTTATCCGAGTCTGACTGCGCTGCACCATTAGCACTTTTGCCATAATAGATGCCAGCCCCGACCCCTACCGCCAACAGCACTACAGCAAGAACAACGCCTAACAGTGACTTCATCTACTCTCTCCTAAAAACCAATATTTAAGCTTTTCTATCTAACCAACCATCCGCCATCGACAGTGACTGGTTGGCTTCTTCGGTTATTTGTAAATGGTTGACCAAAATATCGTCCTGCCAACCAGGCTGTGGTGCTTGCTGTTGCTGGCGATTGCCATCTCCTGTCTGCACCAACACTTCGCCACCCAGTTTGTGGGCTAGTGAAGTTCTTAGTTGCTCTGCAGTTTGCAATACGGCATCTTTAACGGCCGCATGGCTGGCATTGATGTGTACGATGGTTCTGTCACCGTCAACGCTGATGCGAATGTCTATGCTGCCAAGTCTTGGTGGGTCGAGGCGGATCTGGGCGTTATGGATTTTACTGTCATATTGCAATTGCACTTTTTCGCTGAGCAGATTGACTAACTGCTGCCCAACGGCCGCAGTGGTGGATGCCCGCAGCTCTATAGCTGTTGCATTAACTTGTTCGCTGCCAGCAGTCGTTAGCACCGATGACGGAGGCATTAATCCGTTGCTACTACTATTATTGCTGCCCGTCACCAAGTCGGCCGGGCCCGTTGTCGGCGAACTTATCGATGCGGTGGCAGTGGCGCTGGCTGCCTGCATCAATCCAGTTAAAGACCATCCCCGAGCTTCGGCTAACGATGCACTCTGATTATTACCCGCTGCATTAGCAGTTTGTTCAGTGCTAACACCAACAACTGAAGTCACTTGCACTTGTGGCTGGGGCATTGGCGTTACAGCTAGCGTTTCACTAACGCCCGCTACGGCATAGAATTCAGTTGCGCCAGTTGATGACGGTGGCGCCAAAGTCACAGTTGTACTTTCCGTTGCGACGTTAGGCTGTGTTGAAACTATCGGCGCAAGCTGCGGTGGCCATATTGCCGCAGTTGCTGACAATAAAGCGTTATCCGGTAAGATGTGTGGTGCCATTGGCCCAGCCTTAGCACCTGCGTCAGCATCGTGCAGCGCGGTGCTGGATGCGTTATCCTCAACGTTATCACCAGATGCTAAAGTCATCGGTGATAACGTTGACTCTGGAGCCATCGGCATTGACGGTAAAACGGTTAGCATTTGTTTAGAGACAGCAGCTTGCTCACCGGAATTGTCATCGCCATTGGTTAGCGCTTGTGGCAGCAACAACAAACTGCCCACCATACTGCTTGGTAGGTTGGATGACTCACTATCAACAGGAAGTTGTGGCAATGTCTGCTGTTCACTTTCTGTTTCAGCGTCACTTTGGGCTGGCAATGACAGTGTAGGTAACACAAAACTTTCGCTTTGCTGTTCCACAATATCGCTAGATGCCATCGTGGTAGTGACCAAATTCTTGCTAACACTGGTATTGGCCGTGCTGTTACCACCCAGCATAACGGGCATTGCCATCACCATAGCCGGCCATCCACCGACGCTTGGTATGCCTCTAGGCCTTCCTTATCGGAGACATGCTGTCGCATCTTGGATTCCAGTTCGCTCTTGGCAGTATCAATCTTGCCCAGCAGTTGCCGATATTGCCTGGCAATGATGGGCTGTAGCTGTTGCTGCAATCCTTGAAGTTCTGGTGTGTTGCACACGTTGAGTAACTGAACCATACGTTTATCAAGTGCCCGAATGCGTTGCCATTGGCCGTTAGCCACTGCCAGTTCCATCTCTTTTAACAGTGTCGATATCTGTTGCCGCAACTGTCTGGCGTCCTCTGCATGCTGCACTTAATCTCTCCGTTTTATTGCGCTAAGTTGAACCCTTACACCCGCAATACAAATATCAAGCCACTTTTAATTGCATGATTATTAATGATTTTTAACTCTTTAAACATGGTGTGCGGAAACATGATTTCCGCACTAGGAAGTACTGGGAAAAGTCATGATCGATAAAAAAGCCACCGTGGTGGTGGCTGATCACGGCAAAAAGGGTTAATTCAGAGAACCCAATCCTTTCCAGCCTTGCTGCAGATTGGTCATTACCGTTTTCACTGAATCGAGATAGCTGATATCGTTACGAAAACTGGCCTGCACCAACGATTGGCCACAGTGTTGATAAAGCTGTGCCATGTTTTCTGCCAGCTCGCCACCATGTTCGCGATCTAGCGACGCTTCAAGCCCCCCGAGGATCCGTAACAGTCTGTCGACGCTTTGCGCTTTGCGGTCAAATTTCTTGGCATTGATATGCCCAACAGCGCGTTCCAGCTCATCCAGAAAACCATCGAATAGCATCAGCACCAGTTTATGCACATCGGCACCGGCGGCTTTCCCTTCTACTGCGGTCTGTTGATACGCCGCATATCCCATATCCAACATCATTACCTCCGGGAAGCAAAATTAACTTGAGAATGAAGACATACTGGATTCAAGCTGTGAAATGGTGATCTGCATTTGGGTAAATTGATTCAGGTAACGCTTATACACCAACTGCATTTTGGTATCAAAGTCATCCTGTTTCTTGGAAACCGCATCCAGACTGGATTGCAGATTATCAACTTTGGTTTTTAAGAAGCCGTATCGGTCGGAGTAAGGTGCCAGTGAAGTCTGCAATTTATTGACCAAGCCGTTATCACCGGTAAGCATGTTTGCGACTTGCTGAGGATCGGTGTTCAATGCAGTATCGAGACGGTCACTGTTAATGGTCAGTTTACCGGTACGGTCAAACTCCAGGCCGATGGAATACAAGGTCTTACTATCGAACAGCCCTTGAAAGCTACTACGCATCAAGCTTTGCAGATTTCTAGACATGCTGTCATTTTTGATACCGTCATCGGTCAGTTTCGACATCAAATTGTTGTACTCGTCCACAATGTCTTGCAGATTTTCCTGCGTTTTATCTGAGTCTTTGGCAACGTCAATTTTTACTGGGGTATCACCGCTAGCTTGCGCCTGCAGCAAGTCAATCTTCACCCCATCGATCACGTTATCTAAGGTATTAGTCGCAGAAGTGATAGTAATCGCTGAGCTGGACCCGAGCTGCACAATAGCATCTTGCGCCGCGGTCAACTGCTGTGCGCCAGCAACAGCCGACGCAAAAGCCGCGCCGTTAGGATCGGTACCCGCATTAAAATTCAAAGAGATCTGATTGGCGGCACCCGTTTCGTCACTGGTCAGCAGCAAGAAGGTTTCACTGCCACTTTGCATTACCGTTGCGTTAACACCGCTGTTATCGGCGCTGTTATTAATAGCAGTCGCCACATCCGACAGCGTCGCAGTTGCAGGTAATGTTGATAAGTCCACCACAAATTCATTGCTACCCACGGTAATACCGAGGTCGCCATCTGTTGGCAGTGCTTGTGTTGGGTCAAAACTCATTGCCAGCTGGTGAGCCTGGGCCAACTGTTGTACATAAATCTGATAAGAACCAGGTGCCGCTGAACCATCAACCGTGACGTTCATGGTGTTGCTGCTGGAAACTTTAGCGGAACTGGCCAATAGGCCATCAGCACTAAAGTCTTTCAAATGACTGACAAAATCAGTTAATGATGACTGCAGTGATTGGAACGCTTTTAAAGAAGTGTTGTAGCTGTTGTATTGATTCTGCAGCAGGGTGTCTTTTGCAGCCCGGTCGATGGCGGTATATTGCTGAGCCAAGTAGGCCGGGTCCAGACTGGTTGCTGAGCTAGTAGAAGTTGCCATGTTTCCGTCCTGAATAAAACATCAGGGCAGCACGATACTCACTATTGTGCTGCCCTGTAGTATTGATTAACCGCGCAGCAGAGAAGCGATCATGCTGGTAGTACTGTTAGAAACACTCAGTACAGATACACCAGAGTTCATCAGCAACTGCTGTTTGGTCATGGAAGAAGTTTCTGCAGCATAGTCAGCATCCATCAGGTTAGAGGCAGCCGCTTCAGTGTTTTCTTTCATGTTGGTCACGTTATTGATGGTGTGATCCAAGCGGTTCATGCTGGCACCCAAAGATGAACGAGCAGTTCCCAATGCATTAATAAATTGATCTACTGCAGTAATAGAAGCACTTGAGTTTGTCCGAGCTTCATCAGCATCAGTAGCATCGGTAATTCCGATTAATGCACCTAAACCATCAGCGAGAGTACCTGTTGCAGCAGCAGTTCCATCAGAGGCTGTCACTGCGGTATTTATACTTCCTAGGTCTGTACTAATATCTACGCTTAGAGTTTCTGCTGTAGATGACCCTACTTGAAATGTAACCGCTGCTGAAAATTTACCATCGGTACCATCCAGCAGCTTAGTGCCTGATCCAAAAGACGTATTTGACAAAATACTGCCTAATTCACCAGCAAGCGCCTGATATTCGCTATTCATCGCTTTATATTCGTCAACACTATTAGTGCCGTTGGCGGCCTGAGTTGCCAGCTCTTTCATACGGTCAGCAATGTTGGTCATCTCTTCGAACGCGCCTTCGGCAGTCTGCATCATAGACTGAGCGTTGTTGGCATTGTAGATAGCGGCTTTCTGACCAGTGGCCTGGGCATTCAAACGGTTAGCAATCTGCAGACCAGCGGCATCATCTTTAGCGGAGTTGATACGATAGCCGCTGCCCAAACGTTCCAGCGCTGTACTCAGGGCGCTGTTGGTACGGTTCAGCTGGTTCTGGATAGAAAGGGAAGCTGCGTTAGATTGAATAGATAATGACATCACTGTTCTCCTTTAGAATCGATGTTCTCTAGAAATAAGCGACCCGCTCGCGACAGAACTAAAATTTATTTTTTAGATATTTTTATAATTCTAAAAAATCTTTTAAAAACAACGATAAATTCGACTATCTTAATTCTTGAAATCACTTTAAAAGCAGAAGGCAAATTGTCGCTCAGGAAGAGGATTGATTGACAACTGCCTTCTGCACAAACTTAGCGACTGGAAGATAAACTAAATGACACCAGATTTCGGGTGATGTTGGCCTGAGAGACCAAGATGGATACCGCATTTTGATCTGGCTGATTAAGGATCTGCTGCACCTGTTGTGTCAGTTCCTGTAACTCTTCAGCGCCGGCAGGTGAACGTTGGATCTGTTGCAAACGTTGTAATATCTGCTGTCGCTGCAGTTCAATATTCTGCAATGAAGCACGGATTGATCGTTGCAACTGCGCTATCTGCTGCTGATACACATCGCTAGCAGTATTGTTGCTCTGTGCTAACTGCTGTAAAGCATCCAACGCGTGCGGTTCTTCACTGAGAGAGACAGACACCGGATTGCCGGCGGCGATCCTGACGCCCTTGCCCATCATCATCCAAGGTTCTTTCAGTGCAGAAGATGCATCTTTGGATGCAGTAAACAGTAACGTATCCCGCGCTGACACCGTCACCGCAATCTCTTGACTGGAAAAAGCCTGTTGCACTGTTTCAAGATTTGCTGACTTATCGGCGTAAGCAGGTAACGAAAACGAAACCGCTTTTCCACTGCGCCCCATCACAATGCTCACCTGTTCATCCAGCGCTTTGGGCGACAACAAGTCAACTTTGTTGGTTAGCTCCCGGGTAACAGACTGTGCTGCAGGGTCGATGCTGCGTAACTTGCCATTAACGCCCCCTTGCTGTAGTTGCGTCTTCATCTTGCTGACAGCACTGGCTATCTGTTGTGGATTAACGTCGTTAGGAGATGTCTGCTGATTAATTCGGGCACTGAGCGTCTTCAATTGGTATGACAGCTGCCTCAGCGTTCGAGCAGACTGCTCGCTATTGCCCATGGATTTTGTCACAGTTGCCAAAGCCACCCAGCGCGACAGCACTTGGTGTTGACTGCCCTTTTCCGCAGTTACTGAGGTGGACTTATTGCTGGTCGGTGTTTGCGTGTCGGCTTCAGCAACCGCTGCAGCACTGACGCGGCTTTCCTGAAGTCGCGGGGTATCTTTGATGGCTGACGGGTGAGTGACTAACATGGTGTTATCAGATCAACGAAAAGAGTGACAGTTGGCTGACGCGGTTATAAACCTTCAGTGTCGACTCATAGGAAGCAACCGATTCGTTCAGCTTTACATATGTTTCCGCATAATTGACCTGACTGATATCGTCTCTGAGTCCCTGGGTGTAAACGGCAATATCGTCATTCCCCTGCTTGATGGATTCCAGCGAGGCACGCGTCGCCCCCACTTGGGTCAATTGGTCAGTGACACGCTGTAAAAAGCTGTTAATGCCATCCATCATGGCCCTGGATTCATCGCCGACGCTAGCATTTGCCGGATCTGTCGTCAGCAAGTTCAGGTAGCTCTGCATCTGATTCAAAAATGCCGCACTTGGGTCAATGTCGCTGCCGACCACATTACTGCGGACATCAGAATCTGACGACACTGCCACCTGCCGTATATTGCTGTCGCCCATATACTGATATTGCCCAGCAAGGTCCTGCTGGAATGGCATCACATTAGTCAAGCTACCGGAAAAGTAATAGCGGCCATCACCGTCTTTGGCGTTGAGTAAGTCCACAATGGCGGGGAATAGGACATCCATCTGCTGAGCCAACGCGGCGATTTCTGTTTCCCCCATAGAGCCATCGGCTGCCGTGGTGGTCATCTGCTGCATACTATCAAGGATATTCACCACACTGGAAAGCTGTGTTTCCTGCTGTCCCAGCGTATATTCTACATCATTCATATTGGACTGATACTGCTTGATAGAGCTGAGTTCACCGTCCAGTGTCAGTAACATTACCGAGCCAAGTGGGTCATCCGAGGGTCTCGATATACGCTGATTGTTGGCCAGTTGCACTGATAGACGGTTATAGTCAGCAGTCCCCTGGTTGATGGCGCGGATGATATTCAGATGATATTCGTTGGAACTGATTCTCATAGCGGTTCCTTAAAACATGTTCAACAGGGTTTTGAAGGTTTCATCAGCCACCGAAATCACTTTGGCATTAGCTTGATACATCTGTTGGTAATAAAGGATGTTAGAAGCCTCTTCATCGAGATTGACACCACTGAGGTTGTCCCGGGTCTTGATCGCATTATCATTTAACGCCTGGGCAGTCTTAACATTGCTCTGGTTTTCGTTACTTTTTGAAGCAAGCCGCCCGATCAACAGTGAATAATCATCAGACTGATTGCCAAACACTTTGATAAGATTAGCGATGTTACCGTTATCACCCACACCGCCTGCGGCCACCCAGTTGCCACTGCCATCGTCTTTACCGCCGATAAACGCCAGTGAATCAATTGTGATACTATCGCTTACAGCAAAGGTGCCTAACGGATCATTGGCATCATAGCTGAAGAGCGGGGCCCCTGGATTACCATTTAAATCAAAGCCCTGTGCCAATACCCCATTTACCTCATCACTCAACTGACTCAGCATGGTATTGAGACTTTCTACCGTAGGTTGCAACACGCCAGTATCTGCCGCAATCAAGCCGCCCATCTGCCCGCCAATGCGGTCAGTCAGACGAAATACCTGTTTGCCTAATGTCAGCGATACCTCAGTACCATTTATCACCAATTCGGACGCTTTGGTGCCGATCAATAAAGGCGCACCATTAACGGTGGAGATATCCAAAGTGCCATCATCGTGGCTGGTGGTAGTAATCCCCATGTAGGATGACAATTGGGTCACCAGCAATTCTCGATTATCCTCTAACTCAGCCGTTGGGTCCCCTTTGGCAACGGCGATGGCGATGCGATCATTGTAATCAGCCAATTTGCGCAAGGTATAACTGATGCTGGAAGCCGTTTGGGTCATCTCTTTACTGAGCTGCTCCCGCTGATCTGTCAAAGCACCGTTTATCTGCGACATCTTGTTGACCAAGGCATCGGCGCTGGACAACACTTCTTGCCGGTAAGCTTGTGATTCTGGTTCCGCCAGCGAGGAATTAAGCGCCGCGGTAACCTGACTAATGGCATCGTTGAAGTTAAGTGAGGTGGTTCCCATCAGCTCTTCGGTATAACCCAGATAACTCTGCAAGCCATTGTAATAAGCCCAATCAGAACTGGTACGCCAGATATCATCGTTATAGAAACTATTGACGACACGATCGACATTGCTGACCTTTACACCGTTCAGACTCCCTTGCGCAGTGGCAAATTGGATCGCCTGACGGCTGTATCCTTCGGTGGCCGAGTTGGCAACATTGTTGCCGCTGACAGACAGTGCAGTATTGGCTGCATTCAGTCCGGATAAGGCATTGGACAGCAGTCCTGACATCTCACTAACTCCCCGAGTTGATGCCTCTGGCATGCAAAGGCTGAGAAAACGCGTTTCCTTCTAATGTAGGAGCGACGGTTTTTTCCGATTCCTTAAATTTATTTTCTAGGGAATGCAGTTGTCCCCCTATCTGTGCCACCATTTTTTCTGCCAGCCCTATCTGACCGGATGCGGCCATAGACTGCGCAATCTGAGCGTTGTAGATATCCTGATACATTTTCTGTTCACGGCTGGCAAACATACCATCGTCGCCACTGATGGCTTCCGTGGCACTGTGCATATTTTTCAGCACCAGCTGTAGAAATATCGCCTCAAACTGCTCAGAAGCTTGCTGCAATCCATCCGCTTCCGAAAGGTTGCTATAAATCTGATTAACCTGTGTCGGGTCAATGGCCAGCGACTGATTAAATGCAGGTGAAATTGGGTTACTCATCATCACGATTCCTACTAAATCACCACCAGTTCCGCTTCCAGTGCCCCAGCTTTATCGAGTCCCATCAAAATGGACATCAGTTCGGCAGGCGTTGCGCCCAACGCATTAACCGCCTGGACAATAGTCTCCAACGAAGTCCCCTCAGGGAATAACATCATGTTGTGACGTTGCTGATCCACATTGACGTCGCTGGCATTAACCGGCACCGTGGTGCCGTTGGAAAACGGTGCAGGCTGAATAGCGCCCTGCCGCTCGGTAATGGTAATGGTCAGACTGCCATGCGTAACGGCGGCCTTGCGTACGCGCACCATATCGTTGATGACCACGGTGCCGGTACGACTGTTAAAAATCACTTTAGGCCGCTGGCTGCCCAGTTCCACCTGAATATCCTGCAGCATTGACATGAAAGTGTTGAAATTGTTGGGATCGCGCGGTGCGCTTATCATCAACTTGCCCCAGTTCTCCGCTTTGGCAACGCCGGGACCAAACTCCTTATTGATAGCACTGACGATATTTCTGGCCGTCTTGTAATTGGGTTCTTTGAGATTCAGTACCACTTCACCAGAATCCCGGCTCCTGCCAAGAACAGCACGCTCAACCGTAGCACCGTTTGGAATAATGCCCGAGGTCGGAACGTTTACGGTAACCGATGAACCGGTGTTACCAGAGGCATTAACACCGCCAACCACCAGATTACCTTGAGCCAGGGCGTATACCTTGCCATCTATGCCCCGCAGTGGCGTTAGTACCAAACTGCCGCCTAACAGGCTTTTGGCATCGCCCAATGAATTTACGGTGACGTCAATCAGTTGCCCAGGGCTGCTGTCAGGTGGCAACGTTGCCTGCACCAGTACCGCTGCAATATTTTTGGTACGGGGTAAATTACTGTCATCCATCTTGACGCCGAACTGCTTCAGCATGTTATTCAGCGACTGACCAGCAAACTTAATCTGCGATTTATCACCGGACCCCGCCAGACCAACTACTAATCCATAGCCCACCAGCTGATTGTCACGAACGCCCTGCACATCGACCAGATCCAGTAGTGCCCGGCTCGAAGCTGACACCCCGCTAGATAGCAGCGCCAATAACACACCTAGGAGAAGTTTTCTTGCCATTGCCTCTTTGCCTTAAAACGGATTGAGATAACGGGTGAATAGCTTAGTCAACCACCCTGGTTCAGATGCATCCGCCAAAGTACCGCTACCTTCATAACTGATGGAGGCCTCGGCAATCCGCTGCGAGGAAATCTGATTAGTCACATCAATATCTTCTGGACGGACGACCCCAGACAGTTCCAAGTATTCGTCACCTTGATTCAGCCGGATCTGTTTACGGCCCTTAATGCGCAAAGCGCCGTTTGGCAACACATCGACCACTCTCACGGAGATATAGCCACTGAGAGAGTTCTGTTGATTGGCTGTACTCTGGCCTTTGAAACTGGTGGCGGAGTTGGTTTGCAGCGCCATGTCGTTGGTATTGAGCGTTCCCAATAGCGGTACGCCCACATCCCAACTGCTGTCTTTACCTAACGACGAATCAGCACTTTTACTGGACATAGTCCGTTCTGCTAACACCACCGTTAATATGTCACCAACAGAGTAGGCTCGCTTGTCAGCAAACAGCGTGAACATGTAATAGTCACTGTATAATCCGCCTTCCTGGTGGTTGACTAGCGGCCCATTATTTTGAGCTAAGGCATCGTCATCAGCGGCAGTTGCCTGACGGCCAGCGCCGGACGGGGAGCTACTACAGGCACTTAGCAGTAATAAGACCAACAGCAATAGATAGCGCATAAGCATCACATGCTCTGGTTAACAAATCGCAGCATTTCATCTGCGGCAGAAACCACTTTGGCATTCATTTCGTACGCCCGTTGCACGGCGATCATATCCACCATTTCATCAACCACACTGACGTTGGAACCTTCTACCGTAAACTGCTGCAATTGCCCTAACGCATCTTCACCTGGCACCCCTTCAGTCGCTTCACCAGAGGCCGCGGTCGCACGATAAAGGTTACCGCCTAACGCTTCTAGGCCAGCCGGATTAACAAAGTTTACGGTAAGAATTTGCCCCAGTTCCTGTGGTTGATTATCACCCGCCACCACAGCGGTCACTGTGCCATCTTTGCCAATGGTCACCTTAGTGGTATTGGCCGGAACGGTAATATTCTGTGACAGCGGTAAACCATCACTGTTCACCATTACCGAGTCCGAGTTCAGCTGGAACTGGCCGTTACGGGTATACAACGTTTCGCCATCTGGACTGTCTATCTGGAAAAAGCCTTGCCCAGTGATGGCAATATCCAGTGGATTACTAGTGGTTTCAGAGGGGCCTTCAGTAAACTGCTTCTGAGTACCATTCACACGAACCCCGGTGCCCAATTGCAACCCAGCGGGAATTTCATTCAACGCATCGGCCTGGGTTCCCGGCTGGCGCTGCACCTGATAAAACAGATCCTGAAACATCGCCCGGTCTTTCTTAAAGCCAACGGTACTGACGTTTGCTAGGTTGTTGGATATGGTGGTCATTCGCAGATCCTGTGCTTCCAGACCCGTTTTACTGACCCACAGTGCTGAATTCATGTGGTAAAGCTCCTTGTTGCTCGCGCTTATGCTTCGCCGCGAATTAATCGGTCACCGGAACTGGCCAGATCTTCGGCAACCTTCATCATTTTGATATTCATCTCAAACTGACGGCTGATATTCATGGTCTTAACCATCTGTTCAACCGCATTAACGTTAGATCCTTCCAGTTTGCCGCTAACCAGCGTCACCGCTTCATCGCGATTGAGTTGCTGACCATTGCTGTCACGCAGCAAACCATCGCGGCCTTTCACCAGATTATTGTTGGCACTGACCAACTTGATCTGGGCTTCCTGCGCTATCAGTCCGCCACCCACAGGGGTGAGATTGATAGTGCCGTCGGGGCTGATATCAATATCGCCAAATTGCGGCAACTGGATGGGGCCACCGCCTTCCCCTAGCACCTGCAAGCCATTTACCCGTAAAAAGCCATCACCATCGACCTGCAGATTACCGGCACGGGTATAGGCTTCATTACCGTTGCCATCAAGCACGGCCAAATAGCCGGACTCACTCAAGGCCACATCCAGTTTGCGACCGGTGTCCATCATCGGTCCTTGCGCCAAACTGGTGACGGCAGGTGTCAGCTGTGCCTGATAACGGGTGCGAAAGCCATCGCCACCCACCATCATTGACTGCGCTTGCTCCAAGTCAGCGCGGAAGCCAGCCGTATTCACATTCGCCAGGTTGTTTGCCACCACCTGTAGTGCTTTGTTATTTAACTCTGCACCGGAAACCGCGGTATATATCAAGCGTTCCATTCAGGGTTAGCTCCTCTAGGTCGCATTAAACAGCACTTGCATCATGTCGTTAGCCGTGCTGATGGTTTTCGCGTTAGCTTGATAGTTTTGCTGGAAGGAGATGAGGTCGACCAATTGATCACTGATATCGACGTTCGAGCCCATGTACTGCCCAGACAGCAACTGTCCAACAGTGCCACTGTCAGCAGTGGTATAAAGCGGATTGCCTGATTCGGCGGTGTTATACCATACGGTATTATCACCTTGTTCAAGTCCATTCACGTTAGCAAAGGTCGCTAACACCAGTTGTCCCTGCAGTTTGGACTCACCATTGGTAAAGGTGGCGTACAACTTACCATCAGCGTCCACGGTCACCCCGTTAAATTCACCGGAGGTGTAACCATTGGCATCGTTGTTGTACATGGCAAAGCCACTGCCGAACTGGGTACTTTGTTTCATGTCGATTGTCAGGCTGACATCACCAGCACCGTTCGGATTGCCGTCCTTGTCCAACGGGCTAAAGGTCAGTTGAACTTGACGCATACTGTAGGGGTCAGTGCTATTACTGTCAGGAACTGTGCCTGGAGTAAAGCTGCCATCGAGGGGCAACATCTGACCATCAGTACCAAAGGAGATAGTCACAACCCCAGCCGCTGCGGTCGCGCCATCCACAGTCACATTCTGCGAACCGACCGTTGCACTGCCGGGCAGACCGAGCTGCGTGGCGGTCAGAGGTTGACCATCCACAAAGTACATGGTCTGCCACTCGTTAGAACCGGTATGGTTATAATACTGAGTCAGCACATGACTATTACCGAGAGAATCGAACACTTCAGTCGACTGGGAAAAGTTATAAGCCGAGCCATCGGTGGGATCAAAAGTATCCGGTGCCGTCGGGTAAGGAATGACATCGCTGGCAGAGCTGAAATTGCCAGAAAAGGTGACTAAGTCGGATGCCTGCGCGGGAATGTTGCTGCCTTCAATCTTAAGGTCGGTGAGAACCCCCGGCACAATGTTCGGATCCGTAGCGTCGTCGACACCGTACCCCTGCAGCTTGGCACCACTGGCATTAGTGATATACAACTGATCATTGAGCCCAAACTGGCCGGCCTGGGTGTAAGCTTCGCGGCCGTTAGCGGACAGCACAAAAAAGCCTTTCCCGGTAATGGCCAGATCCAGATCTTTATCCGTTTTCACCAAATCACCGGTGGCAGTAAAATCTTCTTTGATATCAGCAACTTTAACGCCACCGCGTTGACCACCATTGTACACTGCTGCAAATTCGGTACTGCCAGCTTTAAAACCGGAAGTCGACGAGTTAGAGATGTTGTTACTGGTGACTTCCAGTGCCGTCTGAGTGCTTTTCAGGCCACTCAGGCCAATTTGAAACATCGACATAATTAGCGTCCTTAGTGGTTAGCTCTGAGTGACTAACTGATTGATATCAGACAAATTAAAATTACCCAAACCATTTACTTGCAACAAAATATCTGCCGCAGAATTACCGACTGATACGCGCTCAACCTGCCCACTCAGCCAGGGTTGTAGGTTAGCGGTCAGGCCATTGGACTCTGCATAAACCTTGACGGTATAGACACCTGCATCCTGATCCTCAAATTGGAAGTTGAGGGTTCCCTCGCCGCTGTATGGCAACTGCTGTTGTTCGATAAGTTCACCATCAGCGTTATAGAGTTGCGCGGTGACCGAATCTACCGCCGCGGACAAATTCACCTGTCCTTTAATATTTCCAGGTTGTTCGAGCACCTGAGTATTGGTCTGAACGTTTACATCCGTACCTACCAATTTGGTTGCTTCCAACACTTGCAGACTATTCAGCGATGTTTGATTGGCCGCCGTGTTCTGTTTGATGCTTTGCAACGACTCTAAACTGCTGAACTGTGCCAACTGGCTAACAAACTGGGTGCCGTCTTGTGGATTCAGCGGATTCTGATGACTTATCTGTGCGACCAACAAATTGAGGAACATGTTGGATAGATCTTCGCCATTACTGGCAATCATTGGATTGCTATTGCTAGTCGCAGAGGAAGACGCGGCCCCGGTTACACTATCAACACTCATTTTCCGCTCCTGCTCACTGGCCCAGTTTTAAAATGCTTTGCTGCATACTGGTGACCTTGCCCATGACTTCCACAGAGGTCTGGTAACTACGGGACGCCGACATCATGTCAGCCATTTCTTCCAAAGAATTCACATTGGAGTAAAAAACATAGCCATCCTGATCCGCCAGTGGATTATTCGGTTCATAACGTTGTTCAACTGGTCGGTCTGACGAAACGACCCCCAACATACGCACACTGGCAGCAACACTGCTGTTATCCTCACCATTCCCTGCCTGATAAAGTGCCGAAAACACTGGTTTCAGAGCATGATAGGCGGTATCGGCACTAGGTGCGGCAGTGTCAGCGTTCGCCAAGTTAGAGGCGATAGTATCCAGGCGCATTACCTGTGCATTCATGGCACTGCCATTGATGTCATAGATATGGTTGAAAGACATGACTATTTCCCTTTAATGGCACTGTACAGCCCGTTAATCTTCATATTGAGAAACGTCAGGCTGGTCTGAAAATCCATGGTGTTTTTGGCAAAATTGGCCTGCTCAACGTTTAACTCAACACTGTTGCCATCCGCTGATGGCTGATAGGGAATGCGATACATGAGCGGATGTTCGTTCATATTCAGTCGCGCATCTGAGGTCATTTGTACCTGCTGTTGCACATCCTGCATCACACTGTTGTAATCAATATCCCTGGCTTTGAAGCCCGGGGTATCTACATTGGCGAGATTGCCTGCAATAATTTCGGCTCGCTCTAAACGCAGTTGCATTGAGTAGGGATGTACACCGAATGCGTTATCAAATGGTCCCACTGTGTTGAACCCTGTTCAGGTATGAATCTTGCCTTCTATAAAACAAGCTTTATGCCATAAATTAAAACCTTTAAATATCAACATGATAAAATTTAAATTTGGAAGAAATCAGTATCATAAGGAAACATTTTTTCCGCTACGGAAGCGATACTGGCTACTGTTTCCGCTACTGCTAGCGCCACCTGCGCAGGCGACTTCAGCGCTTGCTGCCGCA
The DNA here is from genome assembly GCF_017368415.1 of Shewanella sp. 4t3-1-2LB. NCBI lineage: Bacteria > Pseudomonadati > Pseudomonadota > Gammaproteobacteria > Alteromonadales > Shewanellaceae > Shewanella > Shewanella sp. 4t3-1-2LB. The sequence continues at coordinate 18,438 of NZ_JAFNJD010000026.1, read as the reverse complement.
TTACAACAACATGTAGAAAAAGAGCTTACACAATATGGCCAGCGGCTAGGGATCCGCAGTCAGAAGCAACAGATTGAGCTGCATTTTTCCGGTGGTGCAGAACAACAATCCTGCAGTCAATGGCGTTTTGAGCGACCACAATCAACCGAACCGCCGCTGGGGCGTTTGAGTTATCGCATAGAATGTCTGGCCCCGGTCACTTGGACCGGAAGAGCCACAGCAGAAGTGAAATATTGGGCTAAGGTGGTGGTGGCCGCCGCCCCGGTGGCAAAGGATACGCAGCTAAGTCAATCGGTATTGAAGCTACAGCTACAGGAGCTGGGAAGCTTAAGCAGAACACCGCTGTTTCACCTCAACGATGCTGTCGGCCAAGTCACCAAACGCCGACTCAACCGTGGCGCAGTGGTATCACCATTCTTACTGGAAAATCCGTATGTTATCAGTCGTGGCGATCTGGTGACCATGCGCATCACAATTAACGGCTTTGCCGCTGTCACCAAAGGCACAGCGCTAGAGGATGCCCGCAAAGGTGAGCGCCTAAAAGTACAGAACAACAGCTCTGGTAAAGTGCTACAAGGGGTAGCAGAGGGCAGTGGTTTAGTGGAAATCGACTTCACAGCAAAATAATTTAAGTTTGTGATAAATATGGTCGCCTGTAACTCATAGACCCCCAGGAGATTAACCTTATGAAGATAAGCAATCAGGGCATTATCCCGCTGGACAACCTGAAAGCAGATACCCCTAACACAGGTAAAGGATCACAGCCGGGTAGTGGTGAGGTGTCCAGAAACAATGCTAATACTGCGCAGTTAAGCGCCCTGAGTCGTTCTGCGAGCGATGTTTATGCTGGCTTGTCAGAACGGGATGAAGTGGATATGGACAAAGTAATGGCGATGCGCAATGCCATTGAAAATGGTGAACTGCCACTGGATGAAGAGGCTTTAGTCAACGCCATCATGGATATGCACCGGCTATGACCATTAACAATCTCAAAGCGTTTTTTGACAGCATGAGACAAGATGTGGCACAGCTGAATCGGCTTATCGGCCATATGGATAACCAATATGAATTACTTAGCAGCCGGCGTGCCGAAGAACTGAACTGGCTTAACCAGCAGATCATTACACTTATTCAGGATTTGCGTCAGTCAAATCTCGAACGTGAGCAGTTTCTACAACAGTTAGGTCTGCCAGCAAATCGAGCGGGGTTAACGTTACTTCAGGAAAAGTTACCTTCCCCCACTCGCGAAAAAGTGGGGGAGTTAATACAAGAATTAAATCTGAAAACTCAAACCTGCCACATGATGAATGAGCGTGCAGGCAAACTGCTGGCCACCCAACGCCGCTTTATGACCCGCTTCTTTGGTCTGCAGGATCAACAGGCGTATCCCGACTTTCGCGTCTGACGGTTTTGCCGTCAGCGCCGCACAAACATTTATCTCCAGCTATTCCCCCGCTTTTGTAACAGCGTTATGCTGCGGCCAATGACATTCAAGCCAAAGGAATACAGGTTTGCATAAGTTACAGTTTCCGCCGGAACCGTTCGGAACAGTGCTCGGACACGCGCCCGGAGGCGTTGCCATTTACTCCAGTGACTACCACAGCGCCGATCCGGCACAGTTTCGTGATCATAGCGCCTACCGTAGCTATATCGGTAACGAATACATGGGACACAAATGGCAATGTGTGGAATTTGCCAGGCGTTGGTTGTACCTCAACCGTGGGCTGGTATTTACCGATGTGCCTATGGCCTACGATATATATACCTTAAGACACCTGCGTCGGGTCGAAGATGACGGACTGCTACCACTGCAGGCTTTTGCTAACGGCAGCCAGAAAATGCCAGAAGCTGGCGCGCTATTGATCTGGGCGGCTGGTGGAGAATTCGACGTTACCGGCCATGTTGCGGTGATTACCGAAGTGCTACCGGACCGCGTACGGGTTGCCGAGCAGAATCTGGAGCATTGCAAATTACCCCCCGGACAGCAATGGTGTCGCGAGTTACAGCTCGAACGCACAGCTAATAATGGCTATCGCATCGTCGAAGGTTTTTGTGACACGCGCATTCTTGGCTGGATGATCCAGACCGATGACACGACTTATGCCGAACCCGCACACCGGACCGACCCCAAGCTGTTCGACTTAAACAGCCGCAAAGTCGCTGATAGAGGACAATTCAATACCCCTTGGCTGGATCAACAAGACCCCCTGCAACTGGCGTTTGTGCATGCCATGGGGGGACATTTCCTCACCGATAAGCCCACAGAGCAATTTCGCTATTTTCGCATGTCGGAAACCGCGGAACGAGAGCTTATCCGCGCCACCAACGAGCTACATTTGATGTATCTGCATGCCACGGAGCAGGTACTGCGCGATGACGAACTACTGACAAACTTCAACATTCCTAAAGTGTTGTGGCCACGCTTAAAGCGCTCCTGGCAAACTCGGCGCCACCAGATGATCAATGGTCGGTTTGACTTCTGCCTGTCCCACAAAGGGCTTAAGGTCTACGAATACAATGCGGACTCCGCCTCCTGCCATACAGAGGCGGGGCTGATCCAAGGATTATGGGCCAAACAGGCTGGCGCTGTGGACGGCGAAGATGCCGCCGAAGGACTGCTATCAACCTTAGTTGAAGCCTGGCGCCACAGCGATGCCAGCGGCATGGTGCACATTCTTCAGGATGACGATAAAGAAGAAAACTATCACGCACTGTTTATGCAGCGAGCGATGACCAAAGCCGGGATCAGCAGCAAGATTGTACGGGGATTGCAGCGACTGCATTGGAATGATGCCGGAGAAGTGGTCGACGAAGCCGGTGAAACCATCAACTGCGTCTGGAAAACTTGGGCTTGGGAAACGGCACTGGAGCAAATTCGCGCCGAATGTGAAGACGATGACCGCGCGCCGCCGATCCAGACCGGAGCGCCCAACACCCCGGTACGACTGGTCGATGTGTTGTTGCGCCCCACAGTACAGGTTTTTGAACCATTGTGGACATTGATCCCCAGTAATAAGGCAATTCTGCCAGTGCTATGGAGTTTGTTCCCGCAACATCGTTATCTGCTGGACTGCGCCTTTGAACTAACAGACGAGCTTAAGCAGCATGGTTATGTGATTAAACCGATTGCCGGGCGCTGTGGCGACAACATCAGTCTGGTGGACAAACACGAGCAACAGCTGGGACAAACCGAAGGCCGCTTTGCCCACCAGCAACAGGTTTATCAGGAGTTGTGGCGACTGCCGAAAATTGACGGCTACCGAGTACAGGTTTGTACCTTTGCGGTAGCGGGGAGTTACGGTGGCAGTTGTGTGCGGGTCGATGATTCGCTGATCATCACCACCGACAGCGACCTGTTGCCGCTGCGGGTAGTGCCTGATGATCAGTTATAACAAGAACATTTAAGTCGCTAAATGCTCGCTGACCGTCAGTGTTTTTTCTCGCGGTCGGCGATAGCATCTGTGACGGCAAATAACACGCCGGAAACCACAAATGTCAGATGAATGCCGACCTTCCAGCCCAATACATCGCTGCTGAGTTCGCCAGCAGCCACAAAGGCCTTGAGCAATTCAACCGCCGAAATAGCCACAATGGCACCAATCAGTTTCAATTTAAGATCAGCAAAACCAACTTTGCCCATCCAGGCCGGACGATCTTCGTGATCATCGACCGACATTTTTGACACGAAGTTCTCGTAACCACTGAAAGCAATTATCAATAACAGGCTCGCCAACAAGGCACTATCTACCAAGGTCAGAATGCTGACAATTGACTCTTCCGGCGTGCCACTGAGGATCCCCGCTAGCAGATGAAACAGCTCTTTAACAAACTTCACCAGCAACGCTAGCACCGCCAGCATCAACCCGAAAAAGAACGGCGCCAGTAACCAGCGCGAACGGAACAACAGCTGCTCGAGTGCAATTTCGAGTTTAGACATAATTATCACACCTTTGACATAAAGAGATTCAAGGAAACACCGAGGCAATATTACTGATTTGTTGACTTTCAGCAAGCTACTTGGTGCTCTCTGCGACCGCTTTAAGCGCAGTGTGGTACAAGAGATATCGACATCTAATATTTGAAGTGCGATATCAACTCATTTAACTTTTCTGCCAGCCTGGCAAGTTCAGCACTTGAGGCACTTGTTTGTTGTGAACCGGCCGCCGTCTGCACCGACAGATCCCGGATAGACACCAGACTACTATCTACAGTCCTGGCAACCGTGGCCTGCTCTTCTGCTGCCGCCGCAATCGTCAAGTTCTGCTGACTGATATCGTTGATCAGCGAAGCAATCTCTGTCAGCGCCTGCCCGGCTTCGTTGGCAACCGTCAGTGTTTCCACCGCCCGAAGGTTACTTTGTGACATATTATTTACGGCATTGGCGGTTTCGGTTTCAACGGACTTAATCATGGTCTCAATTTCGGAGGTAGACTCCTGTGTCCGATAGGCCAGCGCCCGCACTTCATCGGCTACCACCGCAAAACCCCGACCCTGTTCTCCGGCTCGTGCCGCCTCAATAGCTGCATTCAATGCCAGTAAATTGGTTTGTTCTGCCACACCGCGAATAACATCCATCACCGAACCAATATCCTTCACCCGCTGCGCCAACTGGCTGATCCCGGTGGAAGATTGTTTGATGCCCTCAACTAAAGCCTCTATTGTCTGAATGGTCAGGTTGACTTTGTGCTGCCCTTGGGCGGTTTTTTCATTGACGAGGTTGGAATTGTCAGAGGTTGTGGCAGCGCTTCTGGCAACATCATCAATGGCAACGGTTAGTTCATTTACCGCCGATGCCGCCTGCTGCAACTGGTCACTCTGTTCGGTGGTGATTTGTGTCGACTGGCCTGTCACCACACTTAGTTCTTCAGAAGTCGTGGCCAATTGGCTGGAAGAATCGCCTATGGTGTGCATGGCATCGCGCAACTTATGCTGCATTTGTTTGAGTGCGGCAATCATGTCCGCGGCTTCATCATGACCGTCGTCGCTAAATTCCAGCGTTAGATTTCCCGAAGAGATGGTCCGCGCAACGTCAACTGCTTCGCGCAAAGGCGTGATCAGGCTGCGGCTGAACAACCACGCCAGTACCAATACAATCGCCAGTGCCACCCCAGCCCCGACGACTAAAGCGGTTCGAGCTTTAGCGAACACATTGAGTGCCTGTGATGAAGCGGCGGACGCCTGCGCTATCTGATGCGCTGACAGCTCATTCAATGCCGTAACCAGACGCGCTGAAATCGGCTGAACATCTTGGCTGCGCAACTGAATCGCATCGTCTACGCTCCCCTGTTGTATTAGCGTAACTATCTGATGTACGGCAGCAATATAGTTCTCTCTTAACTCAATAACTGATGTAAATAGTCGCTTGGCGTCGTCGGTCACCATAAAGTGTTGCAACTGCTGTTCCGCGGCACGTAGTTTTTCAGACCACTGGCTTATATCGGCCGATATTCTCGCGATACTGTCGTTATCATTGCGATTAAAAATATCGCTGGCACTTATCCGTAAGCTGAGAAAATCCCGCTGCATCTCACCCGTCTTGGCCACTGCAGGTAACCATTGCTGGCTGATGACATCAATATCGTCTTTCAAGATGCTCAGTTGCATTACCGCAAACAACCCCAGCAGTAATGTCACGGCACCCAGCAAACCAAAAGAGAAAAATGAACGTTTAGCAATCCCGACCGCGCGAATCATCGACATCTCACAACTCCGTCTTCTTAATGGGAAAGGACCCAGAGCTCGAACTGGGAAACATTCAGCGGGGCGGAAAACAGATAGCCCTGCGCAACATGAAAGCCCAACGCCTTCAAGATCTGATATTGTTTTTCTGATTCAACCCCTTCTGCGACCACTTGTAGCTTCATGCTCTTACCAATCTGCAGTGCCGCCTCACTGATTGACCGAGCAATGCCACTGGTCTCAATATGCTCTATCAGGCTCCGATCTAGCTTCAACTGGCTCACAGGCAGTGTCTGCAAGCGGCTCAGATTGGAATAACCGATGCCGAAATCATCGACAGACAGTTGAATGCCATTAGCGTGCAATTTATTAATAACGTCCTGCACAATCGGTTCGTGCTCGACAAATCCACTTTCAGTGATCTCAATGATCACGTCATCGGTGGTCAACTGACTTTCCTGCAACACTTGGGAGATCAATTCAGGTAACGCCGGATAGCGTAAATTCACTGATGACAAGTTGACAGAAATAGCCGGGATCGATAATCCCTTAGAACGCCACTGCAACAGCTGCTGACAGGATGCCCTTAGCACCCAGAGATCAAGGTCAGTGATGATTCCCACCGATTCTGCCAGCGTGATGAATTTGTCCGGCGGGATCATGCCATATTCGCAGTGAAACCAGCGGCAGAGAGCCTCTACACCACAGACACTGCCCGCATCAATGTCAATTTGCGGCTGAAAGTAAAGCTGTAACTGTTGTTGTGCAATGGCCTCGCGTAAGTCGTCAGCCAATGACAGATGGCTGGTTGCAGCTCCTGTTTGTTCCTGAGAGTTGGCATTAGCGGGTCTAAACGAGAGTAACTTACAATACTGCGGTGACACCGTGCTTCTGGGAAGTGCTAACGGATAACTGTATTTGACAATAAGCAAGTAGAGCGTCTGTTGCTCGCATTGCAGTTTGGATACCGACATAACAACTTTGCGATATTCGCCATTGCCCTGTCGCAGTTTCACATCAACAATCTTGCCGACCATCTGACTTAACGGTAGAGATATGCGGCTTTCAGACTCGTCCAGCAATTGGAAAATGGATTCACCGAGCAACTGTTCAGACTGATAACGCCAGCGCTTCAACGCTGGTTTATTAACTAAAAGAATATTACCGACAGCATTCACCACCACTATGCTATCAGTAAGTTGTTCCAGCAATTCGTATTCCCGCCGGAGAGTACTACTATTACCCAGCACATTGACTTCCTTTTCCTGATGTTAATCAAGGCACCTGACAAGCAGCCCCAGGCTGCAGCGGATATCGTCTGTTATCAGCGCTGTGGTCTACATTTATCATTGTGTCATCAAATCAATTCCAGAATATTGCCTATAAGGAACATTGTGTCAAGCAATTTGCCTATACGGTTTTGCCTATTTGGCAATACGCCATGGATAATCGAATCATGCATATAGGAAACGCTATTAGGGTTTTGCGTATCAAACGCAAACTGACACAAGAACAGCTCGCTCTGGATGCTGACATAGCGACCAGCAACGTCTCTCGCATTGAAAATGGCTTACGCCAACCTTCACAGAAGTTACTGATTAAATTGGCAGATGCGCTGGGTACAACGCCGTCCAACCTTTACGCTGCCTGTGAGAAAGGGATTGTACAGAACGTTACTGATGCAGATGGTTATTCAAACCATAATGACGTAATTGCGGCACCCGAAACGCAAATACTGTTGAGGCTGTTCCACGAACTTTCTGATGACAATAGAAAACTGTTACTTGAGCAGGTGCGCTTACTGCATCATTGGCAGCATGGTAAAATTTAACATAAACAATCTATTACATTGTTAAATAGTGTCTCTGGTAAGATTGCCTAAGAAATATTAAGCGACGCAGATACAGGTGGCAAATCCCATATATGTTCGCGTAGGATTTGCCATTTAGGCAAATCCTAATTTTCAAATATCTAATGTAGCTATATATCAGAGTACGCGTTTAATACTCTGTTCAATAGGTGTGGTTGCACGGCCAATCAGCATCGACAACTGTTTACTGTCATCGAACAAAGCGCCTTCTGCCGCCCCCGCTTCAGAGTCACCCAACATTGCAGCAACTGCTGCTGGTAAACCGACTTGTTCCAGTAATTTGGTATATTCAGCCTGTGATAAATTGTTATATTCGACCTTTTGGCCGCTGGCAGCACTGATGTATGAAGCAAATTGCGACAAAGTAAAGGCATCGTCCCCTGCCAGCTCATATACTTTGCCAGCTTGATCAGGTTGCGTTAAAGCAATCGCAGCCGCAGCGGCATAATCCGCGCGGCTGGCAGTCGCCAATTTGCCCTCCCTTGCACAACCAAATACCGCACCATGGCTAATGGCGGCAGCCACACTGCCGGTATAGTTTTCACTGTACCAACCATTGCGCAAAATAACCGCTGGGATACCGCTCTGTTTGATATAGGTTTCGGTAGCAACATGTTCTGTGGCTAACATTAGAGGTGATGTGTCGGCATGCAACAAGCTGGTATAGGCCAGCAAACTGACACCGGCGGCTTTTGCCGCATCAATCACCGCTTTGTGCTGCTCGGTTCTTTTCCCCACTTCACTGGAAGAGATCAACAGCAACTTATCAACATTTGCAAAAGCACTGACAAGCGTATTTGGCTGGTCGTAATCAGCCCGCCGTACTTGTATACCTTTTGCCGCTAGTGCTTGTGCTTTATCTGGATTACGTACCGCCGCCACAATCTGCGATGCTGGTACTTTTTTTAACAGTTCATCAATGACCAATCTGCCAAGTTGTCCGGTTGCACCTGTTACTGCCAACATGTTCGTACTCCTTGTTAACTTACTCAATAAAGTCAATGTCACTGGTATCGTGCCATCGTTAGTGGCTATACTAGCGCCAACACAAACTTTTGGTAAGTACATACAAAAAGGTAAGTATAATGAAACAGCCAATCCCTGAAACTGGATTAGCGGCACAGATGCAACGAGGCAATCTGTTTTCTGACAAATGCCCCTCTCGAGAAGTGCTTAAACACGTCACCAGCCGTTGGGGAGTTCTGGTATTACTCGCGCTATTGAATGGCGAGCAGCAACGTTTCAGCGCATTGAAACGCAAGATCCTCGGTGTCAGTGAAAAAATGCTCGCGCAGACACTACAGCAATTAGAGAGTGACGGCTTTGTAGCACGCACTGTCTTTCCAGTCGTACCGCCTCATGTGGAATATGCCCTAACAACAAATGGTGTGTTGATTGCCCGTCAAGTCGTGGGGCTGGCTGACTGGATTGAAGAAAACATAGATCAGGTCATTCAGGCACAAGAGCAATATCAAGCGCAGCAAATTGCAGGTCCGCAGCACTGGCAATCGTGATCCAGCCCAAGCAGTGTGCTAGAGCACAAAACTTGCGCTAATGCTGCAGCAGCAATTGCTTTGCCGTACAGCGCCCTTTATTGTCATGTAAACCATGCCTGAATGATGAACAACAAGGAAGCTTTCATGGCCATTAGTGCCCTCGATGCACAACAGCTATACCGTCCGGCAGATCTCAGCCTGCTGGGAACCAACAATTCAACCCGTGAACTGGAACCGCTGGACGATATTATCGGTCAGGAACGCGCCCAGAGCGCAGTTGAGTTCGCCATGTCCATCCGCGACAAGGGCTACAACATTTTTGCTATCGGCCGTAGTGGTCTGGGCAAGCGCACTATGATGCTGCGTTATCTGAAGCGCCACCAGCAGTTGGAACAGGAGCTGAACGACTGGTGCTATGTCGCGAATTTTGATGAACCCAGAACCCCGCAAGTGCTGCGTTTGCCTGCGGGCAGCGGTGCCCAGTTTAAAAAAGAGGTGGAAAAAACGGTATTACGGCTGGTGAAAGCCCTGCCGTTAGCATTTGATAACGAAGTGTACTATCGCCGAGCCGACAAACTGAAGACCCAGTTGACCCAGCGCCAAGAGGCCACCCTAGCGGAACTGGCTACCGAAGCCAAGGAAAAGCAGGTACGGCTGACCATCAGCCCCGATGGTGACTATCAACTGATGGCGCTTAATGGTGAGGAACCGCATACCGATGAAAGCTATGCGGCGTTGCCGGAAGCAGAGCGTAACAGATTTGAAGAGAATATCCGGCATCTGGAGTCACGGCTGCGGGGCATTGTCCGCCAACTAACTGAATGGGAAGAAGAATTCAGTACTAAACAGCAGCAACATGATGAACAAGTCGCCCGGGAGGTTTTGAGCCATTTCTTCAAGCCGTTGAAAGATGATTACCGCGCCGTACCAGAAATCCGCAATTTTTTGACCGCGATGCAAAAAGATATGCTGGGCAATCTGGATATTTTTCTTGAGCAAAGCGAAGATCAACTGGGACTTGCCTATGCCTCGCTGGAAAAGAAAATGCCCCGCCGTTATCAGGTGAACCTGCTGGTAACTCAAGAGCAGCCAAACTTCCCGGTGGTGGTAGAGGAAAATCCGACTTATCACGGCTTATTCGGTTATGTCGAGAATGCCACCTTTCGCGGTACGGTATTTACCGACTTCTCACTGATCCGCTCAGGGAGCCTGCATCGTGCCAACGGTGGCGTGTTGCTAATGGATGCAATAAAAGTGCTGGAACGGCCCTATGTGTGGGATGGATTAAAGCGGGCACTGCGCTCTCGGACGCTGGATCTTAATTCGCTGGAACGCGAAGTTTCTTTATCTGGGACGGTCTCGCTGGAACCACAACCCATTCCGCTGGATGTGAAAATCGTGTTGTTTGGCGACTATCAGACCTATCAGTTACTGCAACACTATGATCCTGACTTCTGCGAATTGTTCAAAGTCACCGCTGACTTTGAAGACACTATGCCGCGTAGCGCCAAAGTAGAAAGCCTTTACGCCCGTTTCATCTCTTCTATCGTGCATGATAATCAGTTGCTGCATTGTGACCATAGCGCCATTGCCCGTATCATAGAATACAGTTCTCGTCAGGCGGAAGATCAAACCCAGTTGTCGCTGCATTCTGCCAATGTGGCTAATTTATTGCGGGAAAGTCATTATTGCGCCAAATCGACCAATGCCCGAGCCATCCGTGCCACCCATGTAGAACAGGCATTAGCGCAGCAAGAGCAGCGAGTATCGAAGCTACGCGATCAACTGATGTTGGGCTTTACTCAGGGTACTAACCTGCTTGAGGTCAAGGGTAAAGCGGTTGGACAGATCAACGCATTATCAGTTATCGCCACCAGCGATCACCAGTTTGGTATGCCCAACCGTATCACTGCCAGTACCAGTTTTGGGAAAGGCGAAGTATTGGATATTGAACACAAAGTACGCCTTGGCGGTAAAATCCATTCCAAAGGCGTTTGGATTTTATCGGCATTTATCAATGGCTTGCTGGCGAAAGATCAAGCAATCCCGCTGACCACCTCCCTTACCTTTGAACAATCCTACTCCGGTGTTGATGGCGACAGCGCGTCGATGGCCGAATGCTGTGCCATACTTTCAGCAATCAGCGGTATCGCTATTCGCCAAGATATCGCGATCACCGGGTCGATGAATCAGTTTGGTGAAGCTCAGCCCATTGGCGGCGTCAATGAAAAAATTGAAGGTTTTTTCGATGTTTGTCAGCTTAAAGGACGGAAACATACACAAGGTGTGATCATCCCACACAGTAATGTCAACAACCTGATGCTGAAAAAATCCGTAGTGGATGCAGTCGCTCAGGGGAAGTTCCATATCTGGAGTGTTACCCACGTTCTTGAAGCTCTGAGTATCCTGTGTGATATGCCCGCGGGCGCGGCAGATAAACGTGGACAGTTTCCACTGCGCAGTATATTGGGAGCTGCCTCTGCCAATCTTGCCACTCTGCGTACAGCCAATACCAATATTAGTTAATCAATGAGGTCGCAGATGAATAGCAGAGCCATTGGGATTGTGTTGATGCTGTCACTGCTGACCTTGCCAACGATGGCCCAAACCGACCTTCCCAGTATTGCGTCAATCACCAATGATGCCTGGCCGCCTTTTATTAATGCCGATGGCCATAGTGGATTAGCGCTGGATATCGTCACTACTGCACTGCAGACTCAAGGGGTAAGCTTACAAGTCACCATCAAGCCCTGGGCTAGAGCAATGAAGGATGTGATTGATGGTAAGAATGATCTATTGCTGGCAACCTGGGAATCGCCAGCAAGGACCCAGACGTTGTTGTTTTCACAACCCTATCTGCAAAATCGGCTGCGCTTCATTAAACGAGCAGATGATCCGTTTGAATACCGCGATCTGGCATCACTTAGCGGCAAAAGAATTGGTGTCATCCGTGATTACAGCTATACCGGAGAGTTTGCCAGCAGTAACAACTTCACCCGCGAACCGCATCAAGATCTGCAGGCAAATCTGCGTATGCTGGCGGCTAAACGCCTAGATCTGACGCTGGAAGACGAAATCGTAGCGAGTTACTGTTTTTATCAATTACAACTCGCAGACCATTACCATTTTACTGGACCACCGTTGACGGTGAAGCGCCTATATCTCGCTGCAGGCATTCAAAACCCCAAAAGCAAGGCCCTGATCGCTGCCTTCAATCAGGGCCTGAAACTCATCATGGATGATGGACGTTACGAACAGATCCTCGCCCATTATGGCGCGATGTTGCACTCCAACCAGATGCCGGAAATTATCCGGCCAACCAACCCAGCCGCGCAACACCTCTCAATAATGCCATCACCTATGTATGTCAGTACAGGGTGGCCAGCATCTCATCTGAATACGCCTTGGTGGCATCACCCTGGCGTACTCTCGCGACATAATCAGGATTAGCGATAAACGGCCGACCAATGGCAATCAAATCGAACTTACCGGCAATAATCGCGGCGCTGGCACTGTCAGCATCGTAACCACCTACGCCCACCAGCGTCTGCTGATAGTGTTCACGTAGATAGGTAGAAGCTTGGCCGCCAAGATAATCAAATTGCATACTGTCATCAAAAATCCCCAGATGCACATACGCCAATTGCCGCTGTTCTAATGCTGGCAGTAAGTAGTCGAATACCTGGCGATCACGGGCATCAGTTGCCATATTCACGTAGGCCGCCGGTGATAGGCGTATCCCGGTGCGTTCACGCCCGATGGCCGCAATAACTGCATCTGTCACCTGCAACGGAAAACGGCTCATATTTTCAGGAGAACCACCGTAATCATCATCACGACGGTTACTGTCATGGTGCAAAAACTCGTCAATCAGGTAGGCATTCGCACCATGGATCTCCACCCCATCAAAACCCGCTTCAATGGCATTCTCAGCAGCCTTAGCATAGTCACGAACCAACTGTTCAATTTCACTTACCGTCAGCGCTTTTGGGGTTTCATACTGCAGCTCACGCATGCGCGGGACAGTACCATTCAACGCTACTGCCGATGGAGCTACCGTGTGCTCGCCACCGAAGAAAAAGGTGTGCGCAACTCGCCCGGTATGCCATAGCTGTGCGAAGATCAGTCCCCCTTTTGCGTGAACAGCATCGGTGACTTTACGCCAACCTAAAATCTGCTCAGTACTGAACAATCCCGGAGTATTAGGATAACCCTGTCCGTCTGGACGAATAATGGTGGCCTCGCTGATGATTAATCCGGCGTCAGCGCGACGGCTATAATAAGCCGCCATTTCGTCGGTTGGCACTAAGCCAGGCCCGGCCATACAACGGGTAAGCGGTGCCATCAATATTCTATTTTTCAAAGTAATTTTGTCGTTAAGACGATAAGGTTCAAACAAAACATCACGCATGGAAACTTCCTCAAAATACAATGGCCGCAGAGTCACAACCTTAACTCAGCGCTGACAGTTATTCTTGAACAGGCATTCAAGATAAAGAGTCTCACAGCCATGCGCAAGTTATTTTTGAACATTCATTCAAAAAAGAATACACTTTGCGATGTCTGACTGGATGAGAAACTATGAGAAACGCTGAATTTGATCGCCAGCAGGTATTGCGTAACGCCATGTATGCTTTTATGGGCAAGGGTTACAGCAAAACCAGTATGCAGGATTTGACTCGCGCTACCGGCTTACATCCCGGTTCCATCTATTGTGCTTTTGAAAATAAGCGAGGCCTATTGCTGGCCGCGATTGATCAATATCACGAGGATCGCACATGTCATTTGCTGGCGCTGTTTGCCGAAGATGTCCCGTTTAAACAGAAAATACAGCGTTATCTGGATGAAATTGTCGCAGAATGCCTCAGTTGCGATGTCTCTCAAAGCTGCTTGCTGGTGAAGATATTAACCGAAGTTGGCGAGCAGGATGCCGATGTTGCAGCTAAAGTGTCAGCCTATCTGCAGCAATGGCAGCAAGCGCTGGAAACCGCATTTGCCACCGCCATTGCTGACGGGGAAATTCCATCTGCGCCAGGAGCCCAGGCATCGGCACAATTTCTGATGATGGCAATTTATGGTTTGCGTACCTATGCGCATACTCATCCGCACGAACAGCAGTTGCGTCAATTGACGGCCATGTTGACTCAACAATTACTTGGCTGACTAGCCCGCACGAAAACCGATACGAAATCCGCCCCAGTGTCGGCCATTAACAAATACCGGGACGGACAAGTCGTGCATCACTTCCCCTGTATCCCGTTTATAGGTTTGTAATAACATCGGCTCCGTATGGCGACCACAACGGATACCGGTAGGGTCATTAAACAAACGCTTGGTGCGGTTATTTGCCGTGTCCTTGGCGTTGTCGCCGGTCAGTGGTTTACTGAAACGTTGATTATGTGTGGGGAAATAGCCGTTATGATCAACCGCTCCGGCATAAATAATCTGCGGATGACGACTGAGTATTGGCTCCTGCACTGCCGGAAAGCACTGGTCAGTATAGCCGTCAAACGCAGTTGCATATTTTGCGGGTTCAACCCCGCCGATACGTTGATATTGGGGGGAAAACAGTTGCTGCTCAGTAAACTTTCCCTGCTTTAATCCCAGCTCTAGCAACTGACCACATGCGGCCGCCGCTTGCTGTGCCTCAGCCAACGCCTGCTGTTCAAATGTGCCCGTGTTCCAGTGTCGGAGCGCCAGAAAAATGCCCTCGGTCGTCTTGGAAAATTCAAATGCCTGCTGGCTTATCTGTTCGCTGCGCTGCCCAGTTTCTGCTAGCGAGTCACTGATCCGTACAATCGCTTCTGAGATTTCACCGGTGGTATCGCGGTATTCCCGCAGTGCTGACTCAATCTGAGCTAACGCTTGGGTCGATTGTTGCACACCACCAGCAATGCCATCGAACCTTTGTTCTAGCGCCGAGATCGCATTCACTGTTTCTGAGGTACGCCCGACCACGGTCGCCATCAGCTGTGAGGTCTGCTCGGTATCCTGGCGGATCTGACTTAACATGCGGCCAATATCTTGCGTGGCATCTGCCGTTTTAGCCGCCAGGGTGCGCACTTCATCCGCCACAACCGCAAAACCGCGCCCCGCCTCGCCCGCGCGAGCAGCCTCAATGGCAGCATTCAGCGCTAGCAAGTTAGTTTGCGCCGCAACCCCATCTATCACCTCGGTAATTTTACCAATGGCATCCGCTTGTTGTTGCAACTGATCCACCTTGCTGGCGGCCGAGTCCACATCTTGGCTGAGGGTACGAATAGCCTCCAGCCCAGACACCGCATATTGTCGGCCTTCGAGACTCAAGTGCCGGGATTGTTCGGCCTGTTGCAGCACCGCTTCGGCATGCTCACTGAGTGAAATGGTGGTTGCTGATAACTGATTTGCCGCCACAGCTATCTGGCTGGCAGCTTCACCGCTGCCTTGAATATTCTGTTGCAGACCATCGACAAAATGCGAAACTTCGGCACCACCGATGGCAATTCGACTGGCATCTGTGGCAATACGATGCAGTGCCTGTAATTCCTCTCGGCGGTTGTCATCCTGTGCCACTGCATCTTCAGTCGCTGATGCTTGGGAGACCAACCAATACACCAGTGCCAGCACTGGCAATAAGAGTAGCGCCCCCAGCAACTGCCACAACAGGCTACCATTGACCAGCAACTGCAATCCTTCCAGCAAGCATAAGCCACTCACGATGCCCGCAATTACCGGCCAACGACGTTGGGTGTTTGGCATGTATCCCCCTGAATATCTGGTGTAAGCATTCAAATTTTTTTCATATATTTCAGCTTAAACCACAGGTTGGCGACTTGCGCGGATTTCGCCCATTGGACTTTGGTGGAACACAAACGAAGAAAGGCCGCATTGCGGCCTTTCTGCTGAATATTCAGTATGGTGTTATTTCGACAAATCCATTTCCTGAATAATTTCATGGGCAATCGGTGGGGTGGTGCACTGCGGCTTTTCATGTAAATCAGCCTTGAGTTGACCTTTTCTGTGTTTCAGTGCGGTTTCCAGTTTTTTAACGGCAACCATGATTGCCGGATACATCACTTCGTCGGTGCCGGAAGCAGCTACCGCGACACCTTCATAGTTGGTGCGGATATCTACCTGATGTAGACCATGTTCCTTGGCAATGATCACATCAAATCCGATAAGTCCGGGGAAATGTTTAATAATTTTTGAAAATTTTTCTTCCACATGGGCACGTACGGAGGCGGTAACTTCAACATGGTGACCTGAAATCTGGATTTTCATAGGCTTTCCCTTTTTCCGTTGACTTAGTTATACAGATTGGGACTTTTACATAAAAACACAAGAGCCCACGGCGAATAAAATCACCAGTGGGCTCTATGAATGTACTGTTCGCACAAATTATCGTCGATTTATCAACTACGGCGCACACTCTGATGCCAGAATTGCTCTGACAGGTGACGGGTTTTGACCGACAACCGACTCACCTGTTCACTACGCCCCACCGCCTCTAATGTCTGCTGCGCACTTTCACTGGCAAGATCGCTGATCAGTACAATGGAACGATTAATCTCGCCAGAGACTAACGTCTGCTGTTGTAAGGCCGCGGCGTTGGCTTCACTCATTTCTCCCAGGCGGTTAATGGAATGCTTCAGCGCTTCAAACGCTTGGTTGGCTTCTTCAGCCAGATCAACGGAATGCTGTGCTTCAGTTTCGCCTGCTTTTATCTGACTCCCGGCATTGCGGGTCGTCTGTTGGAACTGCTTAATAATGCTCTCAATGTGGCTGGTAGATTCGCTGGTACGGCTAGCCAGATGGCGTACCTCATCGGCCACCACCGCAAATCCACGGCCAGCTTCGCCTGCACGCGCCGCCTCGATAGCGGCATTCAGTGCCAGCAGGTTAGTCTGATCGGCAATCGCATGGATCACATCCAACACTTCGCTGATGGCAGCGCTATCCTTCTGAATTGACTCTACCAGCACCGCAAACTCGCGTACCCGCTGATTCACAATGCCAATCGCTGAGATCACCTTCTGCAAACTGTCATGACCGGTTTGTGTTGCCTGCATGCTGGTGGTCATTTCATCTGTAGCATTTTGCACATTATTGCCAACTTCATTGAAACTCGCGGTCATTTCTGACATTGCCGCCCCCGCTTGCCGGGTCTGTTCACTCTGCCCCTCGGCGCGTTCAGCGTTGGCCCGCAATGTCTGCTGCAAATTGACACTCTCTTCACTAATGGCATGCGCAGAATCGGCCATACGTCCGATAACGCCGCCCGTTTCCGCCACCAAAAAAGTCATTGCCAAGCTCAGTTGCCCGAGTTCATCCTGACGACCGCAATACACTGCCCGCGCCATGGGATCGTCAATGATGTTCCGCGATTTATTCACCAGCGAGAAAAACGCTGACAACTGCCACTGGCTTAACAGCAACCACGCCACCAGCGCCACCGCTAGTCCTAACCAGGGAGACAACCCCGCACTGGCAAATCCTAACAACACGCTGCACAAACCAGACAGTTGTAACCCACGAGCAAATCCCACACGTGCGGGTCGCAACTCAGCGGGCGTTTTGCCCTGATTCAATTGTTGATAGATCTTGCTGGCAGAGGCGATCTGTTCTCGACTAGCGCTGTGGCGTACCGATTGAAATTCATGGAGTTTGCCATTTTCCATTACCGGCGACACATAGGCATTGACCCAATAGTGTCCACCGCTTTTAGTCCGGTTTTTGACAATCCCCATCCAGGGTTTACCAGATTTAACCCGACGCCAAAGGCCTTCAAAGGCTGCAGGTGGCATATCAGGGTGGCGCACAAGGTTATGCGGCTGACCACGTAACTCGTCCTCAGTAAATTCACTGACATCTACAAAATCCTTGTTCACATATTTAATTGTGCCTTGCAGATCTGTAGTAGAGAGAAGAATACTGGTTTCGGAAAGCTGCTTTTCTTTTTGGTTGACGGGCTGATTTACACGCATCTGTAGGTATCTCCCGAAGCGGTTTTGTAATCGCAGCTGTATGCTAGGTGATACTACAACAGCAACAGCTTTTATTAGCCAAGTTTGAAGTTGCTCACAGTACCAGTTATGTGACACGGAGCAACCACCAAAATGCGGAAATGCCACTTCCGTAGCAGAATTTATAGTACCGCAGTAATCGCGCATTTTTTCTGCAAGAGTCAACGTCTTTTTATCAGCAGAATTTTGCCAATATTGAACGATAATAATCTTTGCTTCGACGGCGTTGGTAATGGGTGACTGCGGTCAGTGGCTTAGGGCTGACAGTAAAAAACCACCTTCTGAAGAAGGTGGCTTTGTGATTACCCCCTAAAAGGGGGCCTTCTATACAAGAGCAAGCTCAGCTTGCTCTTGTTTTTCGACTCTTTCTTGATGGCGGACATACCTGCGA
>NZ_JAFNJD010000025.1:0-59269 GCF_017368415.1 Shewanella sp. 4t3-1-2LB | reverse complement strand
GTTGGCGTTTTTTTAATATCTAATTTATATATTAAAATTATTTTTGATATATAAAACAATGCGTTATAAAATCATTCAGTAAAATTTTGCTTTTTTTAACTAAAAATCATGCACTGAAATGAACTATTTTAGCTAGCACCAGTCTGATTTTATGAAACGGATTTTCGTGTTCATCATTAATCTCCCTTGTAAGATGCAAGGTTCTAGCGCACGTTGCATCTTTAGTTAAATCCCTCTGGCAACCTTTGGTTGCCATTTTTTTTGTTCCAAGTGGTAACTAAAGGACGATGGTTTACATTCAATAAAATTTCACAGTATTAAGAAATATTAGGGAACTAATTTGGCAAACAGCACTCATAAAGGACGATAGGTTTTGATTTTCATCATATCCTCCCTTTTGAATAGCGCGATTTTCAGAATGTGTGTCTGAAATGTTAAGCGACCCGGTTGGGTCGCTCTTTTTTTAAATCATCTGTACATCCGTCCTGGAAGTTGTCTGTAACCACTGCATGGATTTTGCTAGCTTGTCCAGCAACGTTTGGACAGCCAGCGGTAAACGTTGTAAATCAATCGCTAGCAGCAGATTCTTTACTTCAAGACCAAATTCAGTATCGCCTTCGATACACAGGCGACGTTGGAAAAACAATGTATCGGGATCCTCTTTGCCAGCGACAACCAGCAATAAATCACTGCTATTGGCACTAAAAGTCACTTTGGGAGATGTCACTGGACGCACTGAGAAATGTTCGCCGAAGCTGACTTCAAATGACAATTGCAGATCCGGAACAGACACCGCCACCCAGCTGTCAATTAGAAAATCCAGTTCTCCTTCTTTAATCTGTTCCGCCAGCAGATGTTGTAACAGTTGTTCCAATACCTTGGCCTTCGCTGAAAAGGGAACGATGGACAGTGGTTTTGCGGCTATTTTAGGCGCTACAGTTAACAGCTCCTTTGCCATCATGGACAACAGCTCACCACGCATTCTTTATGCTCCTTAAAGGGTTACCAACTTGGCATTTTAGCCACAATTTATGATCTCAAACCTGTTTTACATCAATTCTTCAGAGATCAAACACCGATACACTTGCCCCTTTCGTATCGATAAGGGAGCCGCTGACGACATGGAACTTCTATGCCCTGCTGGTAATCTGGCATCGCTAAAAGCCGCGCTAAACGCCGGTGCTGATGCAGTTTATGTGGGCTTAAAAGATGATACTAACGCCCGCTCATTTGCCGGACTCAATTTTACCCCGCAAAAACTGCAGGAAGCCGCCCATCTGGTAAATAGCTGCAAGCGAAAATTCTATCTCACCATCAATACCTTTCCACAGCCAGGACAGGAAAAACGTTGGTATCAAGCGATTGATTTAGCTGCAGAGAGTGGTGCTCACGGCTTGATTGTGGCGGACATCTCATTGCTGGATTATGCGCACCAGCATTATCCAGAATTACCGCTCCATCTTTCGGTACAAGCCAGCGCAACGAATCTGGCAGCCCTCAGTTTTTATCAGCAACAGTTTAACATTCAGCGAGCAGTGTTACCTCGGGTGCTTTCAATAAAACAGGTAAAGGATCTCGCTAAAACCAGCCCGGTAGATCTCGAAGTCTTTGCCTTTGGCAGTCTGTGCATCATGGCGGAAGGCCGTTGCCAGTTATCCTCTTATGTAACAGGCGAATCACCCAATTCCGGAGGTTCCTGCTCCCCAGCTCGCCATGTGCGCTGGCAAGAACAAGGTAACAGCCGACTGACCCGACTCAATGATGTGTTGATTGACTGCTCGGGCATTAATGAGCAGATGGGCTATCCAGTAGTTTGTAAAGGCCGATACCTCACCGAAGACACAGAGGCGCCACAGTTTCTACTGGAGTCACCGACAAGCCTCAGCACCCTGGATCTGATCCCAGAACTCGCGGCAGCAGGCGTGGTGTCGTTGAAAATCGAAGGACGGCAACGAAGCCCTGCATATGTAGAACAAGTAACCAAAGTCTGGCGGGCAGCGCTAGATAAATATCTTGCCGCTCCCGAGCGTTATCAAGCCCAGGAAAATTGGCAAGCGGCGTTAGCCAAGGTATCGGAAGGGCAAACCACCACACTTGGCGCCTATGAGCGCAGCTGGCAATAGGAAGTAGTTCATGAGAATTTCGTTAGGGCCACTGATGTACTGCTGGCCCAAATCCGATGTGTATGCATTTTATGAGAAAGTTGCTGACAGCAATATCCCATTAGTCTATCTGGGAGAGACCGTCTGCACTCGGCGTCGCCAAGTAAAATGGAGTGATTACTTAGCGCTGGCGAAGCTGCTGCAGGCGTCAGGTAAACAGGTAGTACTTTCTACGATGGCGCTAATCGAAAACAGCTCGGAACTGCCTGAATTGCGTAAACAGGTAGCAAATGGGGAGTTTATGGTTGAGGCCAACGATATGGCCGCCGTTGCTATAGCTCAAGAATTGAACCAACCATTTGTCTGCGGCCCGAGTATCAATAATTATAACCGCGCCACGCTGGACAAAATGGCAACTTGGGGCATGCAACGCTTTGTAATGCCAGTAGACCTGTCAGGTGAATGGTTAAGGCAAGTATTAACCCCCAGCCCCAGTTATGAAGCAGAAGTCATTGGCTATGGTCATTTACCGCTAGCACATTCTGCCAGATGCTTTACTGCTAGGCTTAAGGGACTAACGAAAGACGGTTGCGACATTGCCTGTGCACAATACCCGCGCGGAATATTGGCACAGACACAAGAACACCAACCTTTGCTACGATTAAATGGTATTCAAACACAATCTGCGAGCTGTTGTGATTTACGTCAGCAATTAGCGCAAATGGAAACGATGGGCGTTTCATGGTTCAGGGTATCGCCCTACTCTCAGGATTGCATTAGCGTTGCTAACGCATTAATAGCAGGAGAAACCGCGCCGTTAACGGCTGACGCTTGCAACGGCTATTGGTTCAATGAAGCGGGAATGAGGCGGGTTGTCTAATCCTAAGATTGCTCCAGTGAGCGCAAACGCTCAAAAAGCAACACCGCTAACCACAGAAGAAAACATCCCAAGCTAATCCATTGCAGCAGTGCCGGCCACCATAGTGTTGGCCGGACACCTTCCAGCACCATCTCGTGATAAAAAGGTCGGTTGCCCTCGGTAAAATCCAGCCCGAATAGTGGCAAAAACAGAAAGATGCCGAAACTAATACAACTCAACAAGGCGGTAATCCATCCCCAACGGCCATTACTTGCAGAGAGTGTTAATGTCTGATTCACCAAGTAAACCAGTGTGCTAATACAACCGAAGATAAAGAACCACTTCAGCATGAACACATGCAGGTGATAAACATTAACCGGAAACAGCCCGATACCAGCTAACGTCATACAGCTAACGGCTAGACACAGAAAGCTCATAGCGCCAGTAATACTTCGGGAAAGCTGTAACGAGTAAAGACAGAAAAGCACTAGGCACAAACTACCAAAAAACAGCCCGCCATTTAATGCGACTGCAAAAGGAGAATGACCGTAATTGCCCAATTCGCTCATGGTGTGATTGGTCAGTCCGAAACATTCGTCGCCAAAAGCATCGTAACCAATAATCGAAATTATCAGGCCAAGCAATAGCCCCAGCAGTCCGATGAGCCCGAACCCCAGCGCTAGTTTGATCAGACGCTGTTTTTTTTCCATCGTAATTATCGTCCCCACTATGCCAGTGAACTGTCTATGCCTCAAACGCGTCACTGATTCCGATAATATACCGGATAGCGTCAAGCAAAGGTACATTGTTACAAACTGATATGCCACCTAGCAAAGTAACAATTCACGATGATCGTTGCACAAATGAGGACTTTTGCTCATTTATGACAAAAAATATTGAAAACTTTTTTAATTACAACTGACTGCCGCTACACTCCCGGGAAGTCAATAACAGTCCAGGTCGCTAGCATATTCCAGATTCCATAACGCATTTTTAGTGACAATACAGTGCATAAAAATAACAGTTACTCACAGATAGTGTCGCGAGGATAACAGACAAATTTACACGGTCAGCGAGAGGCGGTAACCTTGTGCCTTTATTGCAAACAATTCTGCATAAATTTGCATGGCCGACAGGCCAGATTTACATAATAACAACAGGCCTTAACGTGACCAAATCTCAAACTCATAGTCTGAAGACAGCACTAACCTTTATCATCCCATCATTAATTGGGGTGTTGCTGTTTATGACCCCCATCAGTTTTCAGGGGGCGATTACCATTCCAGTGGCAATCTTGGCAAAAGCATTGCAGCACCTGTTAAGCGACTGGCTCACCACGATTATCCTGACAATATCGTTGTTGATGGCACTGGCAACCTTGCTAACTAAACTGTTTCGGCCGAAAGCAATTCGTACTCACCATTTCCTCAATGCATTGCTGAACATCAACCCGTTCTGGCTAGTGGTTAGGCTTACGGGGGCAGTGTTTATCACGTTGACTTTTTTTGGTATTGGTCCTGAAGCTATTCGCTCTGCTGATACTGGCGGGCTGGTAATGAATGATCTATTACCCGTGCTATTTTGCGTGTTTTTCTTTGCCGGATTGCTACTGCCACTGCTGCTGAATTTTGGCTTACTAGAGCTGTTTGGCACGCTGTTAACCACCATTATGCGGCCGTTATTCAATCTACCTGGGCGCAGCGCTATTGACTGTATGGCATCCTGGCTTGGCGATGGTAGCGTTGGTATTCTGCTCACCAGTAAACAATATGAAGACAATTTTTATACACAACGGGAAGCTGCCATTATCGGTACAACATTCTCGGCTGTATCAATCACTTTCAGTCTAGTGGTGATAACGCAGGTAGGGCTGGAAGCCATGTTTGTGCCCTTCTATCTAACAGTATGCCTAGCGGGTGTGGTAGCAGCGGTTGTGGTTCCCCGTTTGCCGCCTCTGTCTTTGAAAAAAGATCTGTATCTAAATGGCTCTTCGCGAAAAAAAGATGATGAAGCCGTGCCTGCTGGCCACCATGCCTTATCTTGGGGAATACAGTTAGCGTTAAACAAAGCGGCGCACACCGGTGGCCCACTCAAGGTTGTGGAAGAAGGCTTCAAAAATGTCATCGACATGATTTTTGGCATTATCCCTGTGGTAATGGCCATCGGTACTATTGCATTAATGATTGCGCAATATACGCCGGTTTTTGACTACCTCGGCATGCCTTTCATTCCGTTGCTTGAATGGCTGCATATTCCTGAAGCAACCGCGGCATCCAAAACCATCGTGGTTGGGTTTGCCGATATGTTTATTCCGTCAATTCTCGCCAGTAATGGCATACAGGCTGAAATGACCCGCTTTATCATCGCGGCGCTGTCAGTGACGCAACTGATTTACATGAGTGAAGTCGGTGCATTACTGATTGGCAGTAAAATTCCGGTTAACGCTTGGGAACTCTTCATTATTTTCCTACTGCGTACACTCGTTACATTACCGGTAATTGCCGGTATGGCACATCTGTTTTTCTAACATACCGGAGGAACCGCGAGTTGTTCCTCCGCGCTCTTGTTTGTCATAAGACTGCCATCCATCGTTCATACGACGGTCAATATCTGGGCTTATTGTCTGACTGAATCTGCCTAAAGTGTTTTCGCTTCAGGCCACCTAACGCTTCAGTTTGGGACATCACCATGATATTTACTGTCGATAAAGTCATCAAAGACAACCTACCGCGACTGAATAATGCACCTTGGTTGGCGAAGCCGACGAAAGCGATGTTGCGCTATCTGCTCAACGAACGGCAGTGTAATGAAATAGCAAACCAGTTCAGCCACTTAAAGGGAATAGATTTTGTAGAACAGGTGCTACAAACCTTTAATATCAGTTACACCGTCCCCGACGTACAACTGGAAAACGTGCCGCCGCAAGGAAGAGTCGTCATTTTTGCGAATCACCCTATTGGCTCTCTTGATGCGCTGGTGTTGATAAAACTGTTAAGTGAAGTACGTTGCGATCTCAAAGTGGTCGCCAATGAGCTGTTGATGGCGCTGGAACCTTTGCACAACCTGCTACTGCCAGTTCGCAACATGACAGGCGGTACCCCCAGACACTATCTGGAAAATATCCATGAGCATCTAATGAATGAAGGTGCGGTATTGATTTTCCCCTCCGGTGAAGTTTCTAGGTTGCGTCCAAATGGTGTACGAGATACCCGTTGGCACAGCGGCTTTCTGAGGATGGCGATCAACTGTGATGCCCCATTACTCCCCATGTTTGTTGATGCACGCAACTCGCCTACCTTCTACGGGGCCTCGATGTTGTACAAACCGTTGGCAACGCTGTTACTGGTTAAGGAGATGTTTAAGCAGGCTAACGCTACCCTGCCGGTTCGTATTGGGGAACTGATACCTGCAGAGGCCGTGAACGGTAACGATTTCCCGCTGAAAACCAAAGTGACGTTGCTGAAAAACCATTTATATCGCATCGGCAAAAACCGTCCTGGGCTGTTTCGGACACAACGAGCTATCGCCCACCCTGAAGACCGATTAGCCCTTTATAAAGCGCTAGCTGAGTGTGAACTTCTTGGCGAAACACAGGACAATAAACAGATATATTTGTATTGCCATCAAGGTAGCAATCCCATTATGCGGGAAATTGGCCGTTTGAGAGAGATTGCTTTTCGAGCTGTCGGCGAAGGTACCGGTGAGCGTCGAGATACCGATCAGTATGATCCCCACTACTTACATTTAGTGCTGTGGGATCGGTCAGAAATGGAAATTGTGGGGGCTTACCGTTTTGCCAGTGCGCAACTACTTCATGACCGAGGACAGTCGCTTTACAGCGAATCACTATTCCAATATCAACCGCAATTTTCTGAGTATTTTAGGTTTGGCTTAGAGCTAGGCCGTAGTTTTGTGCAACCTAAATACTGGGGTAAACGTAGCCTTGATTATCTGTGGTATGGAATTGGCGCTTATCTCGCTAAAAATCCGCAATATCGCTATCTGTTTGGTCCAGTGACCATCAGCAATCAGTTACCAACGCCTGCGAAAGAGATGCTAGTGCATTTCTACCTGTCACAGTTTCCAGCACAGCCACTGGCAGTTTCTTTCCACCCTTACGTTTTACCACCAACAAGGAAACAGGAACTGGATGAGATGTATCAAGGGATGGACTATGAACAGGCGTTTAAGCAACTAAAACAAACATTAGCCAGCATGGGGGCAGCGGTGCCAACCCTATACAAACAGTATGGTGAACTGTGCCAACCCCACGGCGTACAATTTCTGGCATTTGGCATTGATGCGGCTTTTGCAGATTGCCTTGATGGGCTGGTGTTAGTCGATCTTGAAAAATTAAAAGATAAAAAGCGCCAGCGTTACATTCATGGGCAGCAAATTTAGAACGTCTATGGCTGGATATGCTGTCACAAATGGCAGTTGGCTTATCTAAGTGTCTTTTTATCCAGCGCTTTGGCCTCGGCTGATGAGAATTCTTCCGATAACAGAGTGCATTCTTTTACGTCCTTAACGTAATAGGCTTTACCTCGGTTATCTTTACGCTTCGATGCGACCAGCTCCGCTTGCTTAGTCGGCAAGTCCTGTTCCTTCCAACGATAAAAGGCAATCTCCGGCCCATTTGTCGTCAGCAAATAACACTTATAACTCTGTTTGGCTGCTATCACCGGAGTGCTGCCAAGCCACAGCAATAGACTCAAAATCATATATTTACTCATTTCCAGCACTCCGCAGAGGGGCCTTTAACCCCGGTATCAGTTAGCGTAATGGTAGGACATTTAGTATCCCGCGTTGCCTGAGAACCTTGCGGGGTCGCTGTTAAAGTAAAACTATCGGTGCCAACCGAATCCACACGATACAACTTGTTGTCGGTTAGGAAGGGATCTGCGCTCAATCCTAGCTTAGTCATATCTTCAGCGTAAGAACGGTTATCCAGATAATACTGTTCCTGTAGGTTAGCCACTCGCAGCAATGCCGCCTGTCCCTCAGAACGATTGCTATGCGTTATATAGTCAATGTACGAGGGGTATGCAATTGCCGCCAAGATCCCAATAATCACCACCACGATCATCACTTCAATCAAGGTGAATCCAGCAGCTGTTGTCTTACGTTTAATGTTCATTAACATGGTAATAAATCTTATTAGTTGTTAGCCCGACATCCAGATTAACCGTTCCAGAACACTGTCCGTCAACACAATTGCCCCGGCCGATGATCAGCGACAAGGGCGGATTGTCAGCAATGTCATCAGCAAGCGGAGGCGTTATTAGCTTAGGCGGCTGCGGGATACAATTCTCGCAAATATCAATATATTCCTGAGAAGAGCGTCCTCCTTTGTGTAAATCAAAGATATAAAGGCGCCCTTCAGAAGAGATTTGACAGGTATTTTGCGGATTATCCAAGGACGGCGTAAAGGAGGTGAAATACACTTTCCCCTTAAAAATTGTCGCAGGTGACAGACTTTTCTCGCCAACGCCACTGAAATTAAAATACCAGCCCAATTTGGTCCCAAAAGCCAAATTATCGTCATCGGTGGTGGGTGATGCAGAAGTCACATCGTACAAGTTGGTTAAATCAATCGGATCCGGTATCGATGCTCCACTAGCACCGAAGGTCTTGGTCACAACATTACGATCTTGCAATACAAAAAACATGTCGTCGGTCGTTGTCCCTAATGGCGACGCCCGGTCACCACTACCAAGCGTTACCGCGTCGTAAGGCACATTCTGAGATGCGACAGTGGAGGTAGTACTGCCTGAAGCATCGGTGTAAGTAATTGTGGAAACGTTAGTAAATTCAGTTTGAGCAATAACCGGCTCGTAGAAAAAACGTCTATTGTTTGTAAGTGAGCCACCTAATGACGCAAATTTAAAGGCGCTCCATGCGCTAGTGTCAGTTGATGGCATATCCATACGCCAGACATTACCACCTAAGTCAGCCGCATACATTCTATCGGTAACACCGTCGCTATTACTGTCCAGCAACGCTATCGACCCCGCAATACTATCAGTAATGCCAGGTAATGCTGTTTGCCCTCCAATACCGAAGGTGTACTTCAAAGTCCCCTTTTCTGCATCGACAATATAAACATCCCGCCCCAAAGAGTTACTACCACTGCCAGCGTCATAGCCGATGTTATAACCGCCGCCAAAGATAATAACCGGATTGTCATTCCCTGGGACTTTAGTCACAACCGGGGTTGACCAGGTTTGCCCGAGTTCAGCGAAACCAGTTGAACTACTATCTATATGCCACATTAAACTAGGAGCTTCGGGATTGGTCACATCTAATGCATAATAAGAACTTCCCCCGCGACGCAATCCAACAAAGAGCCAAGCTTTTTCTATAGAACCATCACTAGCTCTTTTAATATATGAAACGGGAGAGCCGTCAATACCGTAAACACTGTGACCATTTGAATAATCATTGTCCCTTAGGGTTTGGACATTCGCTAGCATATTAAAGGGCATAAAAGCCCAGCTTTCACTAACAGAAGCACCAGCGTCCTTAAACGCATGGAACATACCTTCGTTAGTGCCAACAAAAATATAAACCCCATTAGTGCCACCATAATCTATCGCCAGTGGCTGAGAGTGCATTGGGTCGCCCATAATATCACCGCGAATACCGCCATAGTCGGTAGACATAGGGGTGCCGTCACTATCAAGATCAACGTTAAAGCCCTTGAGCCACTCAAAAGCTTTATCGAGCTGAGCGGAAGTAGTTGAATTAGGGTCTTCACTCATATTCATTAACGAGAAGAGATTTGCATCTCCCCCAGCATAACTTGATGCTGTTGATTTATTTAATGCGGCTAACGCACCAGCGGCACCAATGTTGCTTAGCAACTTCCTATGTGCGGGATCTATTTGCCGAGCCGCACCACCATCTTCTACATAAAAGCCATCAGGTTTAGGACTACAACTACTCCAAAAACTACAGGCAGTTTCTTTAATACCACCCGTTGCTGAAATGGCATTATTGCCATTTACATCGACTAATGTGCCACTGGCATTAATTTTAAATTTCTTCAAATTACCAGCCCAACGTGGTCCATGGTTAGGCTCAAACAAGGCATAATATGCAGCATCCAGTGTTCGAGTCGGATCAGCATTACTATATGCCACCCCTGGAGCCGAAAATCGCTGACCTTCGTAGGTAATTTGATCTAACGCATTACTAATGGCATTTTGTAAAGTGGTTACGTTATTGGCTGCGTAATACTTACCGCCACCTCTTTTGGCGGTTTCAATTAACAATGGTTCCGCAACTGAGTTTTCATCTAAAGCAAAGCCTATTGTATAAGTTTTCACTTGTTGGAAAGTATCTGTCGACAGTACCTGGTCATGCCAATACATATAACTCGCTAACGCCGGCATATAACTTTTTATTGGACGACCATATTTATCATAATCATAGGTATAGGCAGCATAATCACCATTATCTGTCTTTTTATCCTGAGTCGTATCCAAACTGCGACTTCCAACTAAGTTTTGAATTCGCTGATCAGCGGAGTTATCTAGCGTGGGTTCACCATCAGTAATATATATAATATACGCAATATCACTACAGTTACTCATTGGCGATTTATAGAGACCACCAGACTCAATACTGGCATCATAAGGTGGTTTATTCCCTTTATAGTTGAGGCTACTGTAATTACTATCATCATGAGCAAAGGTCACACTATTATTGCTAAAATAACTGTATGCCTCATATAGTGTTTCGCAAAGTGGCGTGTTCGTTTCGGCTGGAAGACCTACGATGGTATCAATGAGATCTTGTTTTTCTGAAGCATTTCTAGGACGGATACCTGCAATAATACGTCCGCCATCTCTATCTCCCTCATTAGGGTAATCGAGGTTAAATATCGCCAAGCCAAAGTCTACGGCAGACATACTGCTAATAACCCCCGTAATGGCTTCTTTGGCTATATTTAACCGAGAAATATCTACAGCACCGGTATCAGTGCCGTGATACCAACGTAAATAGTTATCAGTGTATAAAGTCACTAATGGCCCACTTGCAAACAGATCACTTAGATTTTGCTGAGAGGGGCTGCCCCAAGGATAATATGTTCGCGTTCCCCAACGTCCGCCGGAACTGGTATAGACGTTATTCTGAGGAAAGCCATCATCATATCCAGTTAAATCATTATTATTACTGGCATTGCCAGCTTCAATATCTTCAAAACACTCGACTGGATTATTCGTATTGGCACCGCTGTTATTTGCTAAAGGTTGCCAAGTTCCACGATCACTACCAGAACTGTAATACTCTCGCACATATCCGGTAAAGCGGCCGTAGGTCGCTAATGCTTCTCTGGCAGCAGCACAACCGTTTAGCAATTCATTAAAACGTGTAGATTGGGATGGACTATCAGGATTCGGAAGTGACATGTTGTCAGTGCCCGTACCAACCGTCGCATAGATCATATTACTTTGGTAGGAGTGAGAACTACCGATGGGGGGATAAGTAACGGTTGGATCATAGCTACCTTTAATCTCGGTTTCTAAGGTATCCATTGATGCCGAATTATCAAAAATAATTAATACCTTAGATTTACCGTTATTTGCGGGAGCGAGTAAATATAGTTCAGTATCATCGGCCCAACTGCTCCCAAAACTTACCACCAAGGCAACAATGAAAGTACAAATTGTTTGCTTGAGCTTCATGATCCACTCCCATTCAGTACTTCTTGTTCCATACCTTGTGTTACCTCAATAACACCCATGTTGTCACGCCCATAGGTGACAGTGCTGTTGGCTTGTAACCGCCGACATACAATAATATTGGTACCACTCGCGGCCCCTGAACGCTGACAACCAACATTTTCAGGTGTTACCCCTTCTGGTAACGGTGTAAGTGTCTGTTCTCCGCCAAATAGCGCACTGTTTTGTACGTCTGATAGTGTCGCCAGAGTTGCTGCAGTAGTTGCATTCATAACCGCCGCCAAACCGCCATCCGCAGCAGCCTTAGCTTCCATTCGTTCGGAACCAGCACCCGCCATGCGCAAAGACTGTCCGGCATTTACCGCCAGCGCCACACCTATCACCGTCATCACAACAAGTAAGATCAGTGCAAAAAAAAGGACGATGCCAGATTGTCGCTTTAAACCTTTCATATCAATTCCTAATCAATACCGGATTTTCGAGCAGAATGGTGGTGGACAACACTTTGCGACGAAAATGATCGTTAAAAGGACCAAGCTCCTTGTCACCAAGCTCATAGGTAATGTCATTGGTATAACTGCTGTCCTGATCTACCGTGCGCACTAACAGAAAAATCTTGACGGCAACAATGCGCTGAAATGACTGGTTATCCCACATCATGTCGGTAACGTTTTCCACCGGCAAATAACTGTCGGCAGTATCATCACCATCGTCATCATAACCGTAGAGGATCCGCATATTCTCTATGCCTTCAACCAACTGCTCTTCATTATTCATACCCGTTTCAGACAAGGCTTTACGACTGAGTACCGGCACACCATTTAAATTCTGAATGAAATAAATGTGGTGTTGGTACTCCCAGACCCGCTCATTAATCAGTGCGGGATCGGCGGCGGCTCCAAAAAATACGATCTCAGAGGAAGTGGTGGCAACACGAAAGCCCGAGGTTGCCCCGGCGGGTCCGACCAGCCGCTTTATCTGAATAACATCCGTATCTTCTATCGCATCGTTCACACAACTCACTGACTGCCCACTCACACCCGCTTCATAGCCCCAAATTCTTCGAAAATGTGCAGGTTGATTGTTCGGTAGGGTGGCATTATTCAACCCACCCCCAACACAATCTGTAGCAATGACACCCGTTACTGTAGTATTCGTACCGGGGATAAAATCAGTCCCGGTCACATCCCCGAAAAAGGCCACTTGCTCGATATCTGGGGACATAATTGCCAACGCAATACGGCCATTTTCCTGTAATTGGTTATACTGGCCAGTGGTTGTGACATTGGTCGCCGACATGCTGAACATGGCAAAAACCCCCAAGGTCAAAAACAAACTGATGACCATCGCAACCATCAGTTCGACCAGAGAGAAACCTGTAACATATGTTCTCGTTAGCATGGTCGATTATCCCTGGTCGACAACAGTATTTAATACATAAAGCCGGCGTTTATCACCAATGGCTGCACCACAGTCAGATGTTGTATTGGTGGTGCCAGCGGTTGCCTGCATACCTTTCCAGGCAATGGCAATGGAGATGACATTGTTAACGTTATCAAAGGTAATACAGGCAGTGGTTGAATCTAATCCACCAACATTAACACCCGAGCTGTTGGTCTCTGCCCCACCGGAGAACAACCAACGCCACTGGTAAATGTCCCACAGTTCCATTTCTGCGGGAGAACACGCAGCGCCTGCACCATCACACGAAGTTGGAGCCGTATCACCGTTAAGCACGCCGTATTCACCAACGTAACTGTCTAATACCGTTTGATTTAACTTCATACGATTAAGAATATCGTTTGCCAAATATGCTGCCTGCGTTTGTTCAAAAGACTCAAAACTGGCACGTTTTGCCACAATATGAAGATTAAATATTCCTATGAGGCCAATCACCAAGATGACCAAAGCCACCATCACTTCGATAAGAGAGAATCCCGACCGCTTACTTTTCATTAACGTCAAATCTCCGGCGACTGCCAAACCCATGACCATAAAATTGTTAAATATTCTTTATTTTTCTGTCAGTTATAAGATGACGCAAAAGTATCAGTTAATAATAGTTAATGAAGTTGTGATTATCTAGTAATAAAGATCGAGCTAAATCCAGTGGGTTAGATAAAATAGAAATAACCAAGCGCCAGAACGCTTAAAAGAGAGTCAAATCCACGTATTAACTAAGAATAAGTTGATGATTTCTATCCGTTAAAAATACTGATAATGATAGAAAAGAAAATGCCGGGATACCCCGGCACCAGCGCTGACTACGGACATCAATGGCTCAAAGTTGCCGCAGAAGATGGCTCTATTGTCTGAATATACTGACGCAGTTCATCAAACATTTGATCGTTACTACTGAACAGCGGATCCTCTATCAACTTCAAAGCACAATTTTGCTCAATTTGTTGCCAATCCGACGCTGTCAGCTTGCGCTGCAATTTTGGGAAAATATGTTCTTCCTCATACAATAGATGCTGCTCCTGCAGAGTGACGTAGTCTCTTAGCTCCTGAACCAACTTATCTTTAGCCACCACAATATCATTAAGAATGAGGTTTAAAGTCGACGCCAGCGCGGCAGACGCTGCCACCACCTTATGATGTTCTTCAGTCAGACGTTTGGTAGATTCCTCTTTGGCAAATTTCCCCACGTAGTACTCGTACACAATATCTTCAACAGGATGATGACTGTGCTCGGTATATTCCTGCATATACTCAACAACGTCACGAACCAAGCAAAAATTGACCGGTTCACCTTCTGAAAGCTTTTGGTACTTTCCTTTAAGCAAATTGAGCAATACAGCTATATGCTTGTGATCATTCATTAATCTTTGCAGCATAGAGGCTCTCCTTCATTTGGGGGCCGTTTACTCAATAATAGCAGTAAACAACCCAGCGAATTTTAATGGTAACCAGTGTTGTTTATTTAATACATGACAAAGATCAAGGAAAACTGGCTACAAATTGCATAAAGCACCGCTCATACTCACATAATTAGCCAGTAATTATCGGCCTCAACTGTAGTTTATTTAATCACAACAGAAGGTTACCCGTGCCCCCCCCCCCAAGCTTGAGTAGACTGGCACCATAATGACAACACGAGACAAATAACATGTTGGATAAAAGATGGGTGGGTGCCCATGTTAGCGCTCAAGGTGGTGTTGCCAATGCGCCACTCAATGCTGCTGCCATAGGTGCAACGGCGTTCGCACTTTTTACTAAAAACCAACGCCGCTGGAATGCATCGCCGTTAACGGCTGCGGAGATAGAAAAATTCAAGCAGAATTGCATTGAACAACACTTCAGTGCAGCACAAATTCTGCCACATGACAGCTACTTGATTAATCTAGGTCACCCAGATCCAAATATGTTGCAGAAATCTCGGGAAGCCTTCTTGGACGAAATGCAGCGCTGCGAACAATTAGGCTTGACGCTGCTTAACTTTCATCCGGGGAGCCATTTGCGGGAAATAAGTGAATCCTTATGTCTGCGCAACATTGCCGACTCTATTAACCTGGTATTAGAACAAACAACAGGTGTTACCGCAGTACTAGAGAATACCGCCGGGCAAGGTTCCAATCTTGGTCACCGTTTTGAACAGTTGGCAGAAATCATTGAACATATTGAAGATAAGTCACGAGTCGGGGTATGTCTGGATACTTGTCATCTGTTTGCTGCAGGTTACGATTTGCGAACCAATGATTCCGTGGCTCAGGTGTTTGCGGAATTTGCGCAGATAGTCGGTATCAAATATCTCAAAGGGATGCATCTCAATGACTGTAAAAGCGCTTTCAATAGCCATGTCGATCGCCATGACTCATTAGGCTATGGCGCGATAGGTAAAGATGCCTTCAGTGCCATCATGGCGCATCCGGCAACGGTGCAAATTCCGCTCATATTGGAAACTATCCGTCCAGAAATCTGGCCCGACGAGATAGCGTGGCTACAATCTCAAAGTAGCTAACGGTATTACCGCAGTTATAAAAAACCCCGCGACCAAGCGGGGTTGAATGTCTCGTTCCTCGTATCACAACACCGCAAGCATATGCGCTTTCAGTGCTGCAAAATCTGCAGGTAATACCGCCGACAGGACAGGCTTGTCCTTCACGCGCTGCAACGCTGGCGGCAGCGGTAAACGAGTTCCTAACTGCCGATCCACCACCTCTTTAAACTTCGCAGGGTGAGCAGTTGCCAAGAAAATCCCGCGTTCATCCGCTTTTAAGCAAAGATGAAGCGCTTCCGCAGCCACAGCAGCATGTGGCTCCGCCTGATAACCCAGCGCTTGCAACGCCTGCATCGACGCCTGTGTCTGCTGCTCAGAGATTGCTAATCCGGTCAACTCGCTCAACGGCCATTTCATCTCACTGAAAATAGCTTCTACCCGCGGCCAGTTGCTCGGTTCAGAAACATCCATAGCATTTGACATCGTTGCCATTGTTTGCCTTGGTGCCCAATCACCAAAAGTGAGATAACGTGGCACAGTGTCATTACTGTTGGTTGCTGCGATAAACCGCTTCACCGGTAAGCCCATCGCTTTAGCCAGCAGACCCGCGGTCAAATTACCGAAGTTGCCACTGGGTACGGCAATCACCGGGGAGTCTTGATATTGCTGGCGATAGCGGGTTACCGCTTCAAAATAATAACAGATTTGCGCAAGTAACCTACTGATATTAATTGAGTTTGCAGAATTTAAACGCAAACCGTCCCGAATATCACTGTCTTCAAATGCCTGCTTCACCAAGGCCTGACAGTCATCGAAATCCGACTCAACGGCAACCGTATGGATATTACCACCAAGGGTGGAAAACATTTTTTCCTGTAGTTCGCTGATCTTGCCCTTAGGGTACAGCACCATCACTCTGACATTCTCTAGGCCATAAAAAGCATCGGCCACCGCGGCACCAGTATCACCTGAAGTTGCGGTTAAAATAGTCAGGGGTTGATTGCCGCCAAGCGCGTTAAGACATTGCGCCATAAAGCGTGCCCCGAAATCCTTAAACGCCAGTGTCGGGCCATGAAACAGTTCAAGACTGCTACGTTGTTCATCAACGGGCACCATCGGCAGTGGGAAATTAAACGCCTTTTCAACCAGTTCATCGACCAGCGATTGCCCCAACTCGTCTGCAAGCCAAGCTCCTAACACACGTTTACTGCGATCAACAAAAGGCAGTGCCAGTAACGCTTCGACATTCTGCAAACGGGGAATCCGCGATGGGAAAAACAGTCCACGATCGATACCGAGCCCTAATTTAAGCGCTTCCGAAAAATTCACCCTTTGCGCAGGATGTTTGAGATTGTACAGTTCCATATCATTTAGCCCTTGCTCTTAATTAGTATTGACCTTGCGGCAATACTCTCGCCCCCAAGTTGTCCAAGCGACAGATGTGGCTAAAGCCCCCAGTCTCCGTCAAATAATGTTGCTCCAGCCAGTCTTTTGCTAACTCGGCGGTTGGCAGATCCCGGCAAATAGAAAAGAGCGTTGGTCCGCTGCCAGAGATGCCCGTGGTCATCATACCTAATTCCGCTAATGCTGCTCGCGCCTGTTCATAGCCAGGAATAGCAGGGGCGCGATAAGGTTCGGCCAGCACATCTTTAAGCACCGCAATCGCCAAAGCTTCATCCTGACGATAGCTGGCGTGCACAAACGCACTGAGATTGCGACCAAAATCGATGACCACAGGTCGTTCGTATTGCGTCGGCATGAGTGCCCGCATCTTAGCCGTTGAAAGTGAGATACCAGGATAAGCCACCACCCAATACCATTGTTCAAACGCTGGGATCGGCTCGCAGATCCGTTGTGGCAAATCCAGCATCAACTGCATTCCCCCCAAATAACATG
This sequence comes from Shewanella sp. 4t3-1-2LB, assembly GCF_017368415.1. Classification (NCBI taxonomy): domain Bacteria; kingdom Pseudomonadati; phylum Pseudomonadota; class Gammaproteobacteria; order Alteromonadales; family Shewanellaceae; genus Shewanella; species Shewanella sp. 4t3-1-2LB. The sequence continues at coordinate 41,785 of NZ_JAFNJD010000025.1, read as the reverse complement.
GAGCCACATTATCATAGTGCACAGAACCACTGATGCGCCCTTCAAATTCGCCCATCAATGCCAGCAGTTGTTGTGGACTGCAGGGCTTTCCAAAGAACTCATTCAGTGCAAACAGCGCTGCTACCACGGAACTGGCACTGGAACCCAGACCGCTGCCGACGGGCAAGTTCTTACTCAGTATTAGTGAAACACCACCTTTAACGGCAAACCGCTGCAGAAAAAATTCAGCACACTGAAAAACGATATTCTGTTGCGGTGAATCGGGCAGTTTATGCGCCCAGACACCTTGTTGCTGCAGATGTACACCTGCATCAGCATGAGTAATGGTGACGGTATCACCTAGCAGACTACCGTCAATGGGCGCTAACGCGGCACCCAAGAGATCAAAACCAACGCCCACGTTTCCCATAGATGCCGGGGCATAAACGGTTAATGAATCTGGCAGACTCATAGATCCACCTCCCGAGTCCAGTTCAGCGTACGCAACAGGTCGGCAAACACCCCAGCGGCCGTCACCTCTGTGCCCGCCCCATAACCACGCAAAACAAAAGGAATAGGTTGATAATAACGACTGTAAAAAGCCAGTGCGTTTTCCCCCTCTTTCACCCGGAATAGTGGATCATGTTCGTCTACCGCACGGATCCCAACCCGGCAACCTTCAGCAGTAATTTCACCGACATAGCGCAGCACTTTTCCTTGCGCCTGCGCTGACGCAACGTTTGCCGCCATCCAAGCATCGGCCGCGGTCAGTCGCTGCATAAAATCTGCGACATCACCACTGCTGTCAAAATCTGGCGGCAACACTGACTCCACCACTATGTCTTTCATCTCTAAAGGCATTCCGGCCTCACGGGCTAAAATCAGCACCTTACGCGCAACATCCATCCCGTTCAGGTCTTCTCTGGGATCAGGCTCAGTAAAACATTTTTCACGGGCATGGGTGGTCGCTTCTGATAAGGTCATCCCCTCTTCCAATTTGCCGAAGATATAGGACAAAGAACCGGACAATATCCCTTTGAAATGCAGCAATTTATCCCCGGCAAACATCAGCTTTTTGAGGTTATCTATCACTGGCAAACCTGCGCCAACATTGGTTTCGTACAAAAATTGGCGCCGTTGGGCTAGCGCTGTCTGACGTAACTGCCGATAAAATGCCATGTCGCGGGTGTTAGCTTTCTTGTTGGGAGTAACCACATGGAAACCGGCCGCCATCACCTCTGGATACAGGGAAGCGATGTCATCAGAAGAAGTACAATCCACAAACACCGGCGTTAAGAGTCGTTGCTCTTTGGCCCATGACAACATTTTAGGCAAATCAAATAACTCACCCTGTTCGCTTAGCTGTAACTGCCATTGGGCTAATTCAATACCGCTCGCTTGTAACAACATTTGATTGGAGTTAGCAATACCACAGACCCTGATGCTGATATTTTGACTGCGTAACATCTGTTCCTGGTGAGCAATCTGCGCTAACAAGCCAGCACCGATATTGCCAGCCCCCACCAGAAATACGTCTAGATATTGCTGAACATCGAAGAATCCCTGATGACAGGCTTTGATCGCATGTGGCGTTTTACGTTGTTCAATTACCGCCGAGATGGAACGCTCAGAAGATCCTTGAGCGATGGCGATGATATTCACGCTTGCCTGGGCTAATGCCTGAAAAAACTTTGCCGCCACACCTTTGTGTGTGCGCATGCCATCGCCGATAAGTGACACGATTGCTAACTGGTGACGCATCACCAATGGTTCCAGCAATTCACTTTTAAGTTCCAGTTCAAATTCTTGTTCCAGCGCCCGCTTCACACGTTTGGCATCTACAGTTGGCACGCAGAAACTAATAGAGTACTCACTGGAACTCTGTGTTATCAGCGTCACGGAAACGCCGCTACGAGCAATCGAGGCCAAGATCCGAGAAGCCATCCCGACCATCCCTTTCATACCGGGTCCAGACACATCCACCATGGTCTGATTATCGAGGTTGGAAATGGCCTTTACCTGTAAACCCGTTTGATCTGGATGGCTGGACACTAAGGTTCCCGGCGCTGCCGGATTAAAACTATTCTTGATATAACAGGGGATTTGAAACTGAGCGATGGGGGAAATAGTGCGGGGATGTAGTACCTTGGCCCCAAAATAGGAAAGCTCCATCGCTTCCTGATAGCTCAATTGAGACAATAGTTTAGCATCAGGCACCACCCGCGGATCGGTATTATAGATGCCGTCGACATCGGTCCAGATCTCGCAGCTTGATGCATCGAGACACGCGGCCAGTACCGCCGCCGAGTAATCTGAACCGTTGCGCCCCAACGTCACCACTCTGCCCTGTTCATCTGCGGCAGTAAAACCTGGCATCACCCAAACACGTTTTTCATCAAGCCCTAACAAACGAAAGCGTGGCTTGCTGACCCCAATATCCACCGTTGATTCCATCGGCGTTCCGTGCGCAAGAAATAGTACTTTGGGATCCAAAAGCCCAGCACTCAGTCCTTTGGCTTCCATAACCTTGACCATGAGCGCCGCTGATAACTTTTCACCAGCCACAACAATGTCAGCACGGACGCCATCGGGACATTCACCCAGCAACATGATGCCCTGCAGTTTTTCAGACCAATAGGCCAATTGTGAGTCCAGTAACTGTTCTAGGGACTGCTGAGTTTTCGAGTTGTTTAACACGGCAAAAGCGGCACCGTAAAGACTGCGAAAAACCGCTTCAACGTTACCGAGTGCGGCAGCGACATCACCTTTTTCCAGGGCAGTATCCACCATTGCTAACAGCCCGTTGGTCACTGTGGCAGGTGCCGATAACACTGTCGCAACGCTTTCGTCCTTGGCTGCATCGGCAATAATACCAGCCGCCATATCAAACCGTTGCCAGTTTGCCAAAGATGTACCACCAAACTTCATCACCTTCATTGCCTATCTCCTGTAACCCGCCGCCCCAGAAACAAAAAACCCGCTCCTTTGATGGGAGCGGGCCTGATTTTTTACACTTCCTTAAGAATGTGTCAGCCCGCCCCCACACCGGTAATGGTGGTGGTTGTAATAATGGTGGTAATCACAACGCTGACGTACATCATAAGGATTCTGTGTTGAGTGTTAATTGAATGTGTAAATAAGTATGTCGCACAGAATTGCTTTTTTCCTTTGCCATTGTCAAGCGCTTTGTTGATATCTCCATCAACAAAGTTGTCATTCACTTAAAAGAACATCACTAAACGCACTACTTTACTAAATAATTATTAATGAGCAGATTTACACTGCCGCCACAACAATCGTTTTTGTTTCTCAAAAATACGTTCGCTATCCGATGATTCCTCGATAAGAAGAATGCCCTGAGTTCAAACTATGTGCAGCAGCTAGCATTCGCTAATAACAATGGTCGCCAGCTTGGCATTTCCACGTTATTATGCGCCGACACGATTAACGGGAGGCGATATGCAAATCACCCAAAACCATGCGGTAACCATTCACTACCGCTTGACTGACGCCAAAGGCCAACTGCTTGAGAGCTCCTTTGACGCCGATCCACTAGTTTATCTTCATGGCATGGGAAACCTGATCCCTGGTCTTGAAAAAGCGCTGGAAGGCAAAACTCAGGGCGAACAGCTTGAAGTCACAATCGATTGCGAAGATGCTTACGGTCCATACCATGATGGTCTGCGTCAGGAAGTTCCTTTAGAAGCCTTTGGTGATATTCAGGATATCGTTCCCGGTATGCGTTTTATTGCTGAGACAGAAATGGGCCAGCGTCCGGTACAAGTGACCGAAGTGCTGGAAAACTCCGTCATTGTTGATGGTAATCACCCACTTGCTGGCCAGTCGCTGACTTTTGCCGTAGAGGTTCTCGAAGTACGCGAAGCTACCGCAGAAGAGTTGGCTCACGGCCATATTCACGCTGGGGGCCACGACCATGAAGGTGGTTGCTGTGGTGGTCATGATCACGAAGGCGGTTGCTGTGGCGGTGAACACCAGCACGGCGATGGCTGTTGTGGTGGTCACGATCATAAAGAAGAAGGTTGTTGCGGTGGTGGTGGTAACGGTGGCTGTGGTTGCCACGGTTAAACCGCTAACTGCCAAAACAACAAGAGCCCTAATGGGCTCTTGTTGTTTTGCCTTCATAATATCAATTGCCTTATCTGCTGACGCAGCTCTTCCGGCATATTTTTCAGATAATTAGAACAACGTGTAATAGTGGCGATACTCACGCCATATTCTGCGGCAATCTGCCGTTGGCTCATCGTACCCGCCAGTAATAATTGAAACACTTTTAACCGCCCGGCAATTGCCTGACGCTCATCCTCGGTTAATAACAGTTCAAATAGGCAGTCCAATTGCTGAGGATTTTGCAGTACCAATCGCTGCACATCATGCCAAAGTGGTCGCATAAATTACGCTGTCTTCATGTAATGCTACGTGAAGACAGTATATCTTGTGGTGATACCAAAAAAAAGCGCCCTGCCATCGCTTTCAAGCATCAGTAACAGTTGACGCCTTAAGGTTTCCTCTGTTTACATATGTGACACAAATCACATAGTTAATAGGAAGGATTAGATGCGATTCAAAATGTTAGTGCTGGCAACAATAGCGAGTTCAGTTTTGGCTACCGCACAGGCTGGTGAATTTAAAAAACCTGAAGATGCGATTCATTATCGCCAAGCCGTATTTGAAGTCCTAGGCCACAATTTTGCTGATATCGGCGCCATGGTTAAGGGGAAAAAGCCTTTTGATAAAACCGCCGTAGTTTACCGTGCGGAAAACATCGCCGTGCTGGCTAAGTTACCCCTAGAAGGTTTTATCGACGGTACAGAGACTGGCCATACGGAAGCACGCGCCACACTGTGGAAAAATAAAACGGATTTTGAAAGTAAACTTAGTGATATGCAGCAAAACACACTAAAACTTCTTAGCGCTGCGAAGAGTGGTGATGAATCTAAGGTAAAACAGGCATTTGCCATGACGGCCAAAAGCTGCAAAGCCTGCCACGATGTTTATAAAAAGGACTGATAACATTCACCGATATGAACAACAGCAGTGTCTGCCCCCCGACGCTGCTGTTTTAGGGATGATAGGTCACCAAGAAGCTAGCAACGGTAGGATCAACCAGTAAGTAATAGGAACCGCTATTAGTAATAGCAGCAACCACCAACGCCAGCCAAGGCCAGGTTGTTCTGCTATCATCACACCATCAGGCAGCGTTTTATTACCACTGATCAAAGCACAAACCAATCGGTTGCCATAAAATTCATGCACCAATACCGCACTGATATGGACCGCAATCAATATCAAGAGCAGGTCAAAGTTACGCTTGTGCAACCAAGTAAAACCATGGGCAACTTCATCACTGACCAACGAATACAACGGCCCTTCAATAAAGATATCATCTGTCGCAAACATGCCACTGCCAAGCTGTAATACCAACAAACACATAAGCGCCAACACCATATAGCCTCCCAGCGGATTGTGACCTGCATGGTGTTGACGATATTGCTGTCGCCAGTACTTAACAACTGTTTGCGGTGACACAACAAAATGGCTGAAACGCGCAGGCAGACTACCGATGAATCCCCAAACAATCCTGACCGACAAATTTATCAGCAGCAGATAGGCGCATAGCTGATGCCATTGCATCTCGCCTTGTTCAGCGGTCCACCATAGCAACCCAAATAACAGCACAGTTAGCCAATGGAACACCCTCACAGGCAGATCCCACACCCGTACTTTTTGCGCCATATTCATCCTTAAAATCTATCCAATAAGTTTTATGTTTAGCTTTAATGCTAACCATAAAATATTCACCTAAGCTTAACTAAAGCAGACAGGGACTGACAAATTGATGTGATGTTGAACAATAACGGCAGGAAGTAAAAGCAGTAGTAGCGGGAGCTATTCAGTCAAATATGCCCAGTTACACCCTAGGATTCAAGCTTTTTAGTGCATCAGATGTAGATCTTGTATAAGGGATCAAACTTCTACAGCTAGGCTATTTTTGCCAAAACAATTGTTGATCAAGATCACATTTCAACTTGGCACAATTGGTAATCTGAAACCACGGAAATGAAAGAGGGTTAGACAATATGCTTAAAATTACCAGCAAAGAATTTAATGTCACCGATGCTATCCGCAACCGTATCGAAAGTCGGCTTGAAAAGCTTGATCGTTACGATGTGCAGTTAATTAACCCCCATGTCATCATCCTTACCGAAGGACCATTGTTTAAAATCGAAACCTCTATCAAATTGGGGAACGGCCAGTTATTTGCCCAGGCCAAGCACCAAAATCTCTACGCGGCCATCAACGCTATGGGGCAGAAACTGGAAAAGCAACTGAATCGACTGACACACAAACCCGCCAAACGCACCCTGTTAAATGGGGAACCGGCAGAAGAGTATGCCACTGAATACGCGGCCTAACGTGAGTCAGCGTTCAAGCGCCCCTTAGGGGGCGCTTTTTTATATTTGAAACAATGTGCAGATTTTTTCGTTGACAGGGTACGTCCTTCACTTTAGTTTTAAGCCTATGCACACAATAAAAGTATTCTTTTTCACTTTCTTTTTTACACCTCAGATCCGGAGGCGGTGTTAGCGTGTAACGATGACAGTGAAAAACACCAAGCCTCCCAAGCGGGAGGCTTTTTCGTCTTTAGCCGTGACGACCAAGTACAGAGGTTGGAATGAAAAAAACGCCGCAACTTAACCACATCCGCGAACAAATCACCAGCGTAGACAAATCGCTGCTAGAACTGCTGTCGAAACGGCGTCAACTCAGCTTAGAAGTGGCTCGCAGTAAAGAAGTCGATGTTCGCCCAATCCGCGATACGCAACGCGAAAAAGAGCTACTGTCTCGATTAGTTAAGCTGGGACGTGAGCAAGGATTGGATGCGCATTATGTGCTCAGCCTGTATCAGACCATCATTGAAGACTCAGTGCTGAACCAGCAAGCCTACCTGCAATTACGTGCAGATCAGGACGGCCGCAAGCCAAGCTACACCATCGCGTATTTAGGGGCGCGCGGTTCATACTCCTTTCTGGCAGCTCACCGCTATTGTGAGCGACGAGAGATGGAGATGCAGGATATGGGCTGTCACAGCTTCGACGAAATCGCCCAAGCGGTAGAGTCCGGTCATGCCGATTATGGTTTTCTACCGATTGAAAACACCTCATCAGGCTCGATCAATGAAGTATACGATCTGCTGCAGCACACTAATCTGTCGATTGTTGGCGAAACAACTATCGACGTTAGCCACTGTCTGCTGGCAAAGCCTGGAACCACCAGTGAACAAATCTCCGCCATTTATGCCCATCCACAACCCATAAGCCAGTGCAGTCGCTATCTGGCTCATCATCCTCAAATAAAGCTGCACTATTGTGCTAGCAGCGCCGAAGCGATGGAGTTGGTCAGCCAAGGTGATCATACGATGGCCGCCATTGGCAGTGCTGAAGGTGGCGCGCTGTACCAGCTGGAGCCGTTAGAGCGACATTTGGCAAACCAGAAAGTCAACCAGAGTCGTTTCATCGTCGTGGCACGTAAAACCGTGGTTGTGCCAGAGCAACTTCCTGCCAAAACGACATTGATCATGGCCACGGCGCAAAAGCCAGGAGCGCTGGTAGAAGCCCTTTTAGTATTAAAAGCGCACAATCTCAATATGAGCAAGCTGGAGTCTCGGCCTATTCCCGGCACGCCATGGGAGGAAATGTTTTATCTTGATATTGACGGCAATATCAGTCATACCGATGTGCAACAAGCATTACATGAGTTGGAGCGCATTACCCGCTTCATCAAAGTACTAGGATGTTACGCTTCAGAAAATGTAAAACCTACCCGACTGGAAAACAGCCAGTTGATGATAGAGCCCAACAGTTCTAGGCAAGAACAAGAAGCAGTCACCGAATGTGACAGTGCCCGTTACTCCCGTGAATTCAAAACCAACGTGACAGAAGTGCTCAGTGGTGAACTGCATTTGGGCAATGGCAGTTTGACCGCCATGACCGCCATCAACGCGGAGGATTTGTTGCCAAGTGTGGGACAACAAGCGCTGGCCCTGCGCGAAGCTGGGTTCCAGGCCGTCCTTATTAATCGTCTTGAGCAAGTAACTCCAGATGCATTAGTGCAACTCAAACAGCAACTTAATCATGCCGGGTTACAATGTATTCTCAGTGTATTACAACCAGCAGATTTAGCAGTATTACAACCCCATGCCGATATGTTGTTGCTCACGGGTAAACAGATGTTCAATAAAGCGCTGCTAAGCCAGATGGGAGCGTTGCATATACCGGTAATTCTTGAGCGCAATACCATGGCGAGTGAGCAAGACTGGCTGACGGCCGCAGACCTACTACTTTCTTGCGGAAATCAGCAATTAGTGCTGTGTGAAGCGGGAATTCGTAGCTTTAGTAATCCCGAGGAGTTAACACTCGATCTTGCCTCGTTGGTCAACATAAAAGCGCACAGTCATCTGCCGATATTGGTTAATCTCTGCTACATCAAACCGCAGCAGCGAGCACAACTCGCTTGTGCAGCCAACCACTTACAAACCGATGGCATAGTGCTGCCCGTAACAGATCTGGCAGCACAAAGACTGTTATTAACCCAACTCTATCAACAGCGTTGCAGTTAGCCTGATGTCGACACAATAAAGCCCTGAAAATCAGGGCTTCACTTTATAATATACGCGTAAAATTTAGTTGATAGGTTCACATGGACACACCGTCCGTCAGGTTCAGCCATCCTTTAAAGATCCGGTAGCTGAACCAGATAACACCTAACGCAAAAAAGCTCAGGCTTAACCACAACGCATTGCTCCAATAACCCAACACCATCAGAGACAACAGCCCGAAAATACTATGGCGCTGCCAGCGCAAGTGACTCCCTAGCAATGATGTTGACGCAATATGTCGTTGACTGAAATTAATCAGCAAACTCAATACTACAGGCAACAGAAACAGCGGGAACGCGCACATCAGTCCGTATAGTAGATGTCCGAGGCTGCGATCTTCAGCGAGTATCAATTGCGAGGGGGATCCGGTCATCGTTTTCTCCAGCTAACATCTGTGAAGAGAGGGCCTGCAGTAGCCCGTAACTTAACCATACTTTGTGATCTCAGATTGTGCAATGCTCCCGTGTCAAATCTTGTACTTGTCGGTGGTTCACAAGACTAATTTAACATCAGATAGCGGTCGGCTAGAGCAAGCCAGCACCATCCCGGCAGCAATTTCTTCCGCCGTCAGCGTCTGTTGGCTGCTAGAAGTCACCTCGCCTTCCGCTACTCGACATTTGCAAGCACCGCATACGCCGCTGCGACAAGCCGCAATGATAGGTAGCTTCATCGCCTCGATCCCTTCCAGCAACGTTTGCTCCGCCCGCAACTGTGTTGACTGCTCTGCCACACGCAGAGAGTAGAAGGCATTGGTGGCGGTATTGTTGGGATGCGTCGCCATCACCATACCGAAACTTTCCTGATGGTAGTGGTCCATATCAAACCCAAGCGACTCAAATAGTTTTTTGCAAGCAACCATAAAACGTTCAGGGCCACAGACATAGACTGTGCGTTCATAAAAATCCGGTGCTAATTGGCGCAGTACAGATTCATCTAGATAGCCCTGGTAGCAGCGAGCGGCTGCCAATAATCTGGAAGGTGCCTCATGTTGCAGCAATAAGCCGAGTGCGAAACCGTTATGATGGTTGGCCATTGCCTGTAAGCTGTCACGGTAGATCACATCTTGCTGCGTTTTTGCACTGTGAATAAAGCAGATATCGGCCTCTGGCCCAAGCGTATCAGTGAGATAACGGCTCATGGAATACATAGGGGTAATGCCACAACCCGCGCTGAGAAACAGATAGCGCGCTGCCGGAATATCTATCAGATTGAACTCACCAAAGGGCCCCATAGCGAGCAGACTGTGGCCGGGTTGTAAGTTATCCAGCAAGTAGTTAGAAACCTTACCGCCGCTAACCCGTTTAATAGTCACCATCAATGAATGCGGCCGCGAAGGTGATGACGATATCGTGTATGAACGATGCAATATCTCACCCCCAATCTCCAATTGGAAAGTGATAAATTGTCCGGGTTTGAAGCGAAACTTCAGCGGTTCTGCTGCCCGGAAACGGAAGCTCATGACGTCTGAGGTTTCCATCCAACGTGCAGTACAAATTAACCGGAGCGGCTCTGCCTGCCAGTCTTTAGCCATAAAATGCGCAGTTGCAGCATTAAGCGCCTGTGCAGAAATAGTCATCTGACTCCTCCTCTAAAAAACGGGCGCAGCTCATTGCCACGCCCATACTTCAATCAGGCAGCGCCCAGAATACTGTCGAGGTCTTCCGCGACGGTACTGACATTACGCAGACCAAATTTCTCTTCGAGGATGTTCAGCAGATTCGGTGTTAAAAATGCCGGAGGCGTTGGCCCAGTACGAATATTTTTTACGCCTAAGGAGAGCAGCGTCAGCAGAATGACAATAGCTTTTTGCTCAAACCAAGATAACACCAGACTCAACGGCAATTCATTCACGCTGCACTCAAACACTTCAGACAATGCTAGCGCCAATTGAATGGCCGAATAGGCATCGTTACACTGACCGATATCTAACAGCCGTGGGATACCATTGATATCACCAAACTCCAGCTTGTTAAACTTATACTTACCGCAGCCTAAAGTGAGGATCACGCTATCTTTCGGGGCCGCCTTGGCAAAGTCGGTAAAGTAACTGCGTTCAGCCTTGTCACCGTCACAGCCTCCCACTAGGAAGAAATGACGAATACTGCCATTTTTCACGTTTTCCACCACGGCAGGTGCGGCATTCATCAAAGCGTTACGGGCGAAGCCTATGGTGATCAGATGGGGGATTTCATCATATTTAAAGCCTTCCAGCGCCAACGCCTTATCAATAACTGGGCTGAAATCATCACCTTCCAGATGACACACGCCAGGCCAGCCAACAATACTGCGAGTGAAGATCCGGTCAGCATAATGGCCAACATTAGGATTAATGATGCAATTTGAGGTCATCACAACGGCGCCAGGGAAGTTAGCAAACTCTTGCTGCTGGTTTTGCCAGGCGCTGCCATAATTACCGACGAGGTGCGGGTATTTCTTTAACTGCGGATATGCCAATGCTGGCAGCATCTCACCGTGAGTATAAACATTGATGCCTTTATCCTGGGTCTGTTGCAGAATAAGTTCCAAGTCTTTCATATCGTGCCCAGAAACCAGTATTGCTTTACCTTTCACAGGTTTGGTATTCACCTGAGTCGGCTCTGGATGACCAAATGCGGCAGTTTCGCCGCTATCCAGCATGGCCATCACTTGATAGTTAAGCTGACCAATGTCCATGGCAGTGCTGAATAACTTGTCGGCATCTTCACTATCGGTTGCTAAAAAACCCATGATTTCGTGGAATTTTCCAGCAACGTCGCTACTGGTTTGTCCCAGCACGCGCGCATGTTCCATATACGCTGCAGCGCCTTTAAGGCCGTACAGGCATAGCAAACGCAACCCTAAAATATCTTCATTTACCTCTCCACGATTAGGCAGCGCCTGCTTGGCTTGTGCCAGTAACTCGGGTTTGGTTGTTGCCAACAATAGCGTGGCGGCCGCAGGAAAGGTCTCTACCGCGATGCCGTTTTCGCTACAGAGTGATTGATATTGCGCTTGTAAACGCTCACGCAATGTCGCTGCGGTGCGCGCATATTCCACAATACGTTCATCATCAAAATTTACATTGGTCAACGTGGAGAAAAAGGCTTTCGGTACAAAGGTATCCACTTCCGTATCGATAATGCCAAATGGCCTTAAACGCGCGGCATAAAGGGAAACGCCTTGCAGCATATAGATCAATAAATCTTGTAAATCTGAAGTTGAGGCCAGCTTGCCACACATGCCCTGAGAATAACTGCAGCCGTTGCCTGCTGGGGTTCTGATAGTCTGCTCACACTGAATACAAAACACGGTTGGTCTCCTTTTTATCATGCATTTATTTTGCATGTTTTAGCTTAGTGTACAGAATTCAGTCTCTAGGCCAACATCAGGTGTGCAAAAGAGAGAGGCTGATCACTTTACTTTTTCAGTAGTAACGAGGGAATAGAGCATTAATAAATTGAAATTAAATAGAAAAATGTCCTTAATATCGAAATATTAAGGACAACTAAATAACCAGGAAGGTTAGAACAAGGAATAATTGTTTAGTGGCTCTTCATATCGTTTACGGATTGCAGCATTGCGCGACTTTCATGCTGGAACTGTGGTGCCAAGTCACCAAACCATTGCGCAACCTCGCGGAAACGTCGAATGAATTCATCACGGTTGCCGGACTCCAGTACCGTTAACGCCTCGGCATAATTTGCCAGATAATCCGAGATGGCTTTGAGGCTGTCTTTTTGCGCAAAAATAATGTCGGCATATAGCTCAGGACTTTGGGCAAACAAGCGCCCAACCATTGCCAATTCCAGCCGATAAATAGGCGAACTGAATTGCAACAAACTTTGCATATCTGCCTGTTCCCGACACAGATTGAGGCCATATACAAAAGTGGAGAAATGGCGCATTGCCTGTACCAGTTGCATCGCTTTGTCGTGTTTTATCGCTTCAGCTTCAACCAGTCTGGCGCCCCAGATTTTTATCTGTTCCAGTAACCAGTCATAGGCCTGCGCTTGCCGACCATGGCACACTACTACCACCTGTTTGGCAAAACTCCCCACATCTGGACCAAACATGGGATGCAATCCCACCACTGGTCCCTGATGCGTCTCTAGCATTGCCGTCATGGGTGCGGTTTTGATAGATGTCAAATCCGCTAGGATACAGCCAGTGGGCAGTTGAGTCAGCTTATCGCGAATAAGCTCGCAGGTGACAGCAATTGGCACGGTGACCAACACCAGTCCAGCACCCTCAAACATGGCGCTAGCCCGCTGCCAATCGTCTTTATCTAACAGATGCACTTCATAGCCAGATAAACTGAACATTTGGGCAAACAGTTGCCCTAACTGCCCTTTACCACCCACAATGACAATTTTGCCCAGATCTTCTTTAACTTGCTTAAATCCAACGTCTTTTTCATTGAGATAGGATTCGCGCATCAAACGCCGCAGCACATCTTCAATCAGTTGCGGTTGGATCCCCATGGTTTCGGCTTCTGCCCGACGTTTAGCCAGCATAGCGGCCTCACGCTCCGGGGCATATATTGGCAAGCCAGCACTGTGCTTAACGGCCCCCACCTGCGCCACCAAATCCAGCCGCTTCCGTAGCAACAACAACAGCTGTTGATCCACACCATCAATCAGATCCCGGAGTTTTTCTAACTCGGTGGTGGTCTTTTCGTTCATATCAAATCTTCCATCAGGCATTGGCAGCTCTGAGCATATCAAATCGACCCGGCAGGATCGAAGCGAGTTGCTCCGCTCCCTGACGTAACAGAGACTCAGTTGCCACCCAGTCGATGCAGGCATCGGTAACTGAAACACCGTATTGCAGTTCAGCCAATGGCTTATCACATTTCTGATTACCTTCAAACAGATGGCTTTCTAACATGACGCCGATAATGGATTTATTGCCGTCAGTGATTTGTTGGAAAATCTCTCGGCATACTAACGGTTGCCGTCGATGATCTTTGCTGGAATTACCGTGACTGCAATCGATGATTAAGCGCGCGGTCAACCCCGCTTTATGCAGTGCTTCGGCACTCTGGGCGACACTGTCGGCATCATAATTGGGATGAGCCCCCCCGCGGAGGATCACGTGTCCATCGGGATTGCCGCGAGTTTGCAGCAATGCCACCTGCCCTTGCTGGTTAATGCCCATGAAACGGTGCTTGCTTGCGGCTGATTTGAGCGCATTTATGGCAACATCCAGATTACCGTCAGTGCCGTTCTTGAAGCCAACCGGCATAGACAAACCTGACGCCATTTCACGATGGGTCTGTGACTCGGTGGTACGCGCGCCAATCGCTGACCAGCTAATAAGCTCGGAAATGTACTGTGGACTGATAGGGTCCAACGCTTCGGTTGCTACCGGCAGTTCCAGTTCAGCTAGAAACAACATCAGTTCGCGGGCTTGGCGCAGACCTTTCTCCAAATCAAAAGATTCGTCCATGTCTGGGTCATTGATCATGCCTTTCCAACCCACGGTAGTGCGCGGTTTTTCGAAGTACACCCGCATTAAAATGTAAAACTGATCCTGAAGTTCATCACTGAGTTTTTTTAACTTTAGCGCATATTCTTTAGCAGCCGCCAAATCGTGAATAGAACAAGGACCGGCAATGACCAACAAGCGGCTATCTCGTTTGTGAATAATGTCAGCAACAGTTTTGCGGGCGTTGAGAATAAACTGATGCCCCTTTTCGGGAAGTGGTAATTCTTGTTTCAATTGCTCGGGGGTAAACAATACTTTTTCAGCATGGATCCGCACATTTTCCAGCGGATTGATGGGTACTAATTGCTCTGACACTTACTTCACCTGCATTAAATGGATAACCAAGATTATTGTACCGATGTAATGTTACACCATTACGATAGATAGCAGTCTGCCCCTATTTCAATGAGGGATCAAGCTTTGTTTTTAATTTTTACAGACAAACAAAAACCCGCCATATAGGCGGGCTTCTGTGCGAACACTTGCGTTATCTAAAGTAACTGGCTTATTTAGTCGCCAGTTTTTCACGGATACGTGCAGCTTTACCTGACAGATCACGCAGGTAGTACAGCTTAGCACGACGCACGCGACCACGGCGTTTAACTTCGATGCTGGCAACCAGAGGGCTGTGAGTCTGGAACACACGTTCAACGCCTTCACCGTTAGAGATCTTACGTACAGTGAACGCTGAGTGCAGGCCACGGTTACGCTTAGCGATAACCACACCTTCGAACGCCTGCAGACGTTCTTTGTCACCTTCTTTAACACGTACCTGCACGACAACGGTGTCACCGGCGCCAAAGGCTGGTACGTCTTGTTTCATTTGCTCATCGTTGAGCATTTTGATGATTTTGTTCATTTGTATCTCCGTTCTAGAATTAACTGAGCTTGACCGCACTAATCCATTGGCTCAACGAACTGTGCTAACAGAGTCTTTTGTTCGTCAGTCAGAGCTAGAGTTTCAAACAATTCCGGCCTTCGCTTAAGAGTTCTAATAAGACTCTGCTGCAAACGCCAGCGTCTAATTTGTTCGTGGTTGCCACTGAGCAACACTGCCGGAACTTCATAACCGTTGAGCACTTCCGGCCGGGTGAAATGAGGACAGTCGAGCAATCCGTCAGAGAAGGAATCCTGCTCTGCCGAGGCTTGTTTTCCCAGCACGCCGGGGACTAGCCTTGAAACCGCATCGATTAAGGTCATGGCTGGTAACTCCCCGCCCGAAAGCACGTAATCACCCACCGACCACTCCTCATCGACTTCTGTCTTAATGATGCGCTCATCGATACCTTCGTAGCGACCACACACCAAAATCAACTTAGAAGCCTGTGCCAGCTCAGCCACGCCTTGCTGTGTCAGCTTGCGCCCCTGAGGTGACAAATAAATCACCTTAGCACCTTCGCCCGCCGCTGCCTTGGCAGCATCAATAGCTTCGCGAAGCGGCTGTACCATCATCAACATCCCCGGACCACCGCCATAAGGCCGATCGTCTACAGTGTTGTGGCGGTCATACGTAAAATCACGGGGATTCCACGTGTTAAGTTCCAACAGGCCATTTCTAACGGCCCGACCCGTAACACCAAAATCGGTTACTGCTCGAAACATCTCCGGGAACAGGGTGATAACCCCTAACCACATAAGCTGTTTCCTCGATTTAAAAGTCCGGATCCCAATCCACGATTATCTGTTTTGCCGTCATGTCCACCTGTTTGATGAACTGGTCGGTGACAAAGGGGACCATACGTTCCTCTTTGCCAAAGGCATCTTTGGCGTTAGCTTTGATCAACAAAACATCGTTGGATCCTGTTTCCACGATCTGATCAACTATGCCCATGTTGTAGCCTTGGGTGTTTATGACTTCACAACCAATAAGATCACGCCAATAGAACTCATCTTCCGGCAGCGATTTCATCTGTTGAGGCAGGATGCCAATGTCACAATTAGTGAGCATCTGCGCCTGCTCGCGGGTCTCCACACCATCCAGTAATGCAATTACTGTATTGCCATGAAAACGCCAGCGGTCAATCTTCACCTCACGCCATTCGCCCTGTTGCTGGATCAGCCAGGGAGAATACTCAAAAATACCTTCAACAGCGTCGGTATAGGCGGTGATTCTCAGCCAACCTTTTACACCATAACTGGCGCCAATTTTGCCCAGCACTATAGGTTCGGGGTTACTGCTCATCAATCTATACCTATATTACAATCAAGCAGCTTTAGTAGCGTCTTTGATCAGTTTTGCAACGCGATCGCTGGTAGCTGCACCGTTAGACAGCCAATGCTGAACACGGTCCATATCCAGACGCAGTGCTTCTTCCTGGCCACGAGCCAGTGGGTTGAAGAAGCCAACACGCTCGATAAAACGACCGTTGCGTGCATTGCGGCTGTCTGCCACTACGATGTTGTAAAATGGACGCTTTTTAGCGCCACCACGAGATAAACGAATGGTAACCATGCGTTCTAGTTCCTCTGTTTGATTTGCTTGCCAGCAAAATAAAAACTGGAACTCTGTGTTCGCAAAGAGTCCCAGCATAGAAAGCCGGGGAATTTTACCTGACTTTTAGCCAATTGCAACCGCATCAGGCCAAAATACTCCCCGTTAAAACCTTTATTTCAAGCGTGTTTAACGCCCAGGGAAACGCATTCCTGGCGGCATCATTCCCCCCAAGCCGCGCATCATCTTGCTGACACCGCCTTTGGCAGACATTTTCTTCATCATTTTCTGCATCTGGGTAAACTGCTTCAGCAAACGGTTAACGTCTTGGATTTGCGTCCCAGAACCCACAGCAATACGGCGTTTACGAGACCCTTTAATAACATCGGGATTGCGGCGTTCGCCCGGAGTCATGGAGTTAATAATAGCCTCCATTTGCCCTGTCAGCTTACCGCCTTGCAGTTGCGCCATAGCATCAGGTGGCAGTTTGCCAATACCGGGCATTTTTTCAATCATGCTCATCATGCCGCCCATGTTCTTCATTTGCTGCAGTTGCTCACGGAAGTCTTCCAGATCGAAACCACCACCTGATTTTACTTTTTGCGCCAGTTTCAGCGCTTTCTCTTTATCAACACCACGTTCCACCTGCTCAATTAGCGACAACACATCGCCCATACCCAGGATACGCGAAGCAACACGATCAGGATGGAACGGCTCCAATGCATCAGTCTTTTCGCCAACGCCAAGGAATTTAATCGGTTTGCCCGTAATGTGGCGAATAGACAGTGCCGCGCCACCGCGAGCATCACCATCAACTTTAGTGAGAATTACCCCGGTGAGAGGTAGCGCATCGTTAAACGCTTTGGCAGTATTAGCCGCATCCTGCCCCGTCATGGCATCTACCACAAACAAGGTCTCGATAGGATTAACTGCCGCATGTAACGCTTTGATCTCATCCATCATCGCTTCATCAACATGCAAGCGTCCGGCAGTATCGACAATGATGACATCAATGAACTTACGCTTAGCATGCGCAATAGCGGCGAGCGCTATATCAACCGGCTTTTGGCTGACATCCGAGGGGAAGAACTCCACTTCCACTTCCTGCGCCAAGGTTTCCAACTGTTTAATAGCGGCCGGGCGGTAAACGTCAGCACTGACAACCATCACTGATTTTTTCTGACGTGTTCGCAGAAATTTTGCCAGCTTAGCAACGCTGGTGGTTTTCCCGGCCCCTTGTAAGCCCGCCATCATCAATACGGCTGGCGGTTGGGTTGCTAAATTCAGCGCTTCATTGGCTTCGCCCATGGCTTTTTCAAGCTCACTCTGGACGATTTTGATAAACACTTGTCCCGGCGTCAGGCTCTTGCTAACTTCTTGCCCCACAGCGCGTTCTTTAACGCTGTTAACAAATTCCCGCACCACGGGCAGCGCAACGTCTGCTTCTAGCAGCGCCATCCGCACCTCGCGCAAGGTGTCCTTGACGTTGTCTTCAGTGAGACGACCGCGGCCGCTGATATTCTTCAACGTCCGGGAAAGGCGGTCAGAAAGATTCTCAAACATGGTGTGACCTGTTCCGTTTTTCAATTTCTGCAGTTGGGGCGTATTATAACTATGTGCGGCCAAGATGCCACCAAGCAAGGTGGTAGCAGTAAGCATAATCGCTAAAGGCGGAACTTATCGCGCAAATCTGCCACTAAAGATTGCGAGCAACTTAATTTTTGTTGGTTATGTCACTGCCCAAGCATATATCACTCATGTTATTCTTACGGCAGCAATTTCTTGCGGATTACCGCAGTAATCTTTATCAATAAAGGAATAGGGTAACGTCTAATGGTCATTCTTCCTGCTGTTGCAATGGTGTTTTACGCCGTGGCACTGATTTTGGTGACTAGTCGCCTTTTTCATCCAGAAGGCCCGAACAGGAAACTAGTGACAATTTTTGCCGCCATTGGTGTGGTATTACATGCTTTTGCCCTGTATCCCGCTATTTTCACTGATCATGGACAGAATTTCAGTCTGACCAATGTAATCTCTATGGTGTGCTGGATTATTGCGCTGACGTTCACCATAGTAATGCCGCATATCAGGGTAATAGTGCTGGTACCTGTGGTGTTTGCCTGTTCCATCATTGGGGTAGCGTTGCTGTGGTTGGTACCACCACAGTACATTCTGCACTTCGGCCAACATCCAGAAGTGCTGGTACATGTGGTGCTGTCATTGATGGCCTACAGCACTTTATTGATCGCAGCATTGTACGCAGTACAGTTGATGTTCATCCAGAACAAACTGAAAAAGAAACAGCCTTTGATGACCCATGCGATTCCGCCATTACTGACGGTTGAGAAACAACTGTACCATCTGGTGATCATCGGTCTTATTTTGCTCAGTCTGGCACTGGCAACGGGGTTCATCTTTATGGACTCTATGTTCGCTAGCGGGCAAGGACACAAAGCGGTGTTGTCCATCATCGCATGGTTTGTTTATATCGCCATGTTGTGGCAGCAATACACCGTGGGTTGCCGTATTAAAACCGCAGTGGTTTATACCATTTCTGGAGCAGTGTTGTTGTCACTCGCTTATTTTGGCGCCCGCGCGGTAAAAGAACTCATCCTCAACTGATAGGAAATGACCGATGGCAGTCAATCTGCTATCGGTTGTCTTGACACCTCAAATAATTCCCAGTATTTACTAGGCTTATTATTCTTTACGGAGCCCATTTTTGGACGCTATATCGACCGGCGCGCTGCTACTGATCCTGCTAGTCCTGATCTTGATTTCAGCTTATTTCTCCGGTTCAGAAACCGCTATGATGACGCTGAACCGTTATCGCTTACGTCACCTCGCTAGCAATGGCCATAAAGGTGCCCAACGGGCGCTGAAACTACTGGAACGTCCTGACCGACTTATTGGGCTGATCTTGATCGGTAACAACCTAGTCAACATCCTTGCATCAGCGGTGGCCACAGTGTTAGGGATGCGCTTGTATGGTGATGTTGGCATCGCTATTGCCACCGGCGTATTAACTTTTGTGGTGCTGGTATTCGCAGAAGTCACTCCCAAAACCCTTGCCGCATTGCGACCAGAACCAGTGGCTTTCCCCTCCAGCATTGTACTGAAGTGGCTGTTATGGGTGATGTTGCCACTCGTGAAGGTGATGAACTGGATCACCTCTTTCATATTAAGACTGATTGGCGTGAAATCGGTTAAGCACAGTGATGCGTTGAGTCAGGAAGAGCTTGCAACAGTTGTGCATGAAGCCGGGGCGCTAATCCCCCGTCGTAACCGTGATATGCTGCTGTCAGTATTGGATCTGGGCAATGTCTCGGTAGAAGATATTATGGTGCCACGTAACGAGTTATACGCCATCAATATCAACGATGACTTTAAAAGCATCAACAAACAGATTATCCAAAGTCCCCACACGCGGGTGCTACTTTACCGCGATAACATCGACGACACCGTTGGCTTTGTGCATCTGCGAGATGCGTTGCGATTACAATCTAAAGGCCAATTCAGTAAATCTTCTTTGCTACGCGCAGTGAAAGAGATTTACTACGTGCCGGAAGGCACCCCCTTGAGTGTGCAGTTGGCTAATTTCCAGAAAAATAAAGAACGCATCGGACTGGTGGTTGACGAATATGGCGACATCCAGGGCTTAGTGACCCTGGAGGATATTCTGGAGGAGATTGTTGGTGATTTCACTACGTCAATGATCCCAACGGCTAGTGAGGAAATTACGCCGCAGCAGGATGGCACTTTCCTGATAGATGCCACCATCAATATCCGTGATCTGAACAAAGAAAAGCATTGGAATTTTCCCACTGATGGTCCTAAAACGCTTAACGGGCTGATCTTGGAGTACCTAGAAGATATTCCTGCAGCCAACACCGGGCTGCGTTTGGCGGGTTATCCAATGGAGATCATGGAAGTTGCAGACAATATGATAAAAACAGTCCGGGTTATGCCGCAGTATTACCGCCCACAGTAACCCCACAGCATAAAAATTAAGGCACCCTAGGTGCCTTAATTTTTGCCACTATCAGTTCGTCGCTCGAACTGCTTTAGTTTGTTCCAGCAATAAGCGCTTATCTTTGGCCAAGGGCGTAATACTGTGTTCCAAACTCTTTGCCCAACCTAGCATAAAGTAGATTTCAGCCATCAGAAAAAAAGGACCAATGAATAGCTGTGAAATGTCGTCCAGAAAAGCAGGTTTGGCTTTTTCATAATAATGTCCAATAAACTGAAACACCCAGCCCACAGCAAAGACCAACAACGCCAGCCAAACGGAGGCCTCTCCTGAATGGTAAAGCCATTCAGTACTGGCAACGATCGGTACCATAAACACTGCCATGCCAATCGCCAGACGCCAATGCAATAACAGGTAATACAGCATCACAGGTATTAACAGCAGTACACTACCGCCGACCACAAGCCCGGCTATTTCGAGTCGCAGCAGCGATAACAACAGAAATATCGACCAAATAATCAGCGGAATTCCCACAAAATGGGTTTTCAAATTGGTCGCGTTGAGATGTACGCTTTTATAATCTGAAAGCTGTTCAATTGCCGATTTCATCCATCACCTGCCGATTTATTATTTAGCCGTGATATATACCATAGCGGTAATCCTCTAACTAAAGCAAAGTGAAACAGGAAATAATCCGCCCGCGCTTTACCAGGCTTGGCTGCATGTTAAACTGAGCGGCTGAACGATAGTTAGAGGTAATAACATGTGTGGTTCGCATTCCCACATTTTTTCTCGGTCTCCGGCAACCACTGTCAGCATCCATCTGCCGGAGTGGATAAACGAGCGGGTGGAGTGGCAACGTCCATTAACATCAGATCAGGAAAAAATGGCGTTAACACTGACGCTGGCCCAAGAAAATGTCAGGCGCAAAACCGGTGGTCCATTCGCCAGTATCATCGTCCATCGGCACTCAGGGCTGTTACTGAGTGTGGGCGTTAATCAGGTGGTGCCACAAAATAACTCGACCCTGCACGGAGAAGTACTGGCGATTATGTTCGGAGAACAGCGTTTGCAACAATTCAGCCTCGGGCTTGCGGAAGAGTACGAATTGTTTACCTCCTGTGAGCCCTGTGCCATGTGTATGGGCGCCGTATTATGGTCAGGTGTAAAACGCCTAGTGTGTGCCGCCACCGGCGATGATGCCAGAGCCATAGGCTTTGATGAAGGTCCAGTTTTTGAGAGCTCATATGACTACCTGCAAAATGCGGGTGTTCAAGTACAACGCCAGCTGTTACAGGCAGAGGGGCGCGCAGTGCTTGAAAGCTATGTGGCTAATGGTGGACAACTGTATAACGGTGCGGATTGACACTTGCCCAATTCAGAAGGGCCTCTAGGCCCTTTGTTAATTGTCGATAGTGAGTTTATTAACTCAGGATCACAGTAGCAACCGCGTAGTGGCGTTCATCCGCAATAGAAAGCAACGCTGTTGTCGCACCCAATAACTGTAACTGTGCCGCCGCACCATCAGATAAACTGAGCTGCGGCGCACCAGCGCCATTGTTGGATACTTGTAGATGCTGAAATGAGACGCCGCGACCAATACCAGTGCCCAACGCTTTGGCGGCAGCTTCTTTGGCAGCAAAACGCTTCGCAAGAAAACGCGCGGGTTGTTTGTGAGCACTGAATTGTTGCAGCTCGACAGGGGTCAGCACCCGTGCCGCCAAACGCTGCAACGCCGCTGCCGACATGTCACTGAAGCGGCTAATCTCGACAATATCCGTCCCCAGTCCCAAAATTGCCATTATTCGCCTCTGCGCCCTTCCAACATCAGTTGTTTCATATCAGTGACAGCCTTAGCCAAACCATCAATGGCCGCTCTAGCAATAATGGCATGACCGATGTTCAGCTCATACAATTCTGGGATAGCAGCAATGGGCTTCACATTGTGATAATGCAGGCCGTGCCCGGCATTCACTACCAACCCTTTACTGTGCGCATAAGCCGCCATGTCGCTTATCCGGCGCAGTTCATTGTTGGCTTCTGTTGCCGTTTTTGCATCGGCGTAATGCCCGGTATGGATCTCTATCACCGGCGCTCCAACGGCGACAGCAGCATCAATCTGCCGTTTATCAGCATCGATAAATAGTGACACACAGATACCCGCCTCGTTTAACCGCCGCACCGCCGCACTCATCTTATCTAGCTGTCCAGCAACATCCAACCCACCTTCAGTGGTCAGCTCTTCGCGTTTTTCTGGGACCAGACAACAATGTGGCGGCTTAATATCACAGGCGATTGCCAGCATCTCTTCGGTAACAGCCATCTCAAGATTCATGCGCGTCTGTAAGGTTTTTGCCAGCAGATAAATATCGCGATCTTTAATATGACGGCGATCTTCCCGCAGATGGACGGTAATGCCTTCGGCCCCGGCGTGTTCCGCGACTGCCGCTGCATGTACCGGATCCGGGAAATCCGTACCGCGGGCATTACGCAGCGTGGCGATATGGTCAATATTAACGCCTAACAGAATTCTTCCCATAACCTTTCACTCCTGATCACAATGCTATGCCATTAGCATCTGTTATTCTTGATTCTTCGGTAATGCTCTGTTGCTGAACAACTGTCGGCTCAGCAGTGGCCGCTCACCTACCACTGGTTGCAACAATACTCGGGTTAAGCGCTTGGCATATGACCAGTCTGCGGCATCAAGTTCTCTGGCCGCAAGTGCTAGCAACACCCGTCCTGGGAACACGCCATCGCCCGGTAAAAAACCCGATTCAGGCAACCAGCGATATAGCTGAGCTGCGTCCAATGCTACCCCATTGGCGTCATGGGTCAGCGATGGCATACAACCCAGCTCTTCCAGTAACGTCAGCTCAAAAAAGCGCAGTGGTGTTTGACTGAATTCGCGTGCCAGCGCTATCAATGTTTGATGATAGGGCACAAATAGAGATTCGCCGCTTTGTACCTGAGCCAACGCTCTAACCAGCAATTCGTTAAGATAGATTGCCGAATATAACGCATCCCCACTCAGAGGTACCGCTGGGGAAGCAGTTTCAATCTGATTTAGGTTACGCAGTTCGCTTCGGCCAGATAATGCAAATAGCAGAGGTTGAAATGGCTGCACTATGCTCTTCAGTGAGCGTTTGCCACTACCTAATCTGGCAACGGCATCAACTCTTCCTAAACCATCAACCAACAGTTTCAGCAGTGCACTGTTTTCTTGATAAGGTTTAGCATGCAGCACATATCCCCGATACATAAAAGGTCAATCGTCGCCATATCCCAGACTACGAAGTGCCCGTTCATCATCCGCCCAACCGGATTTCACTTTCACCCATACTTCAAGAAACACTTTATTCTCAAAGAGTTTCTCCATGTCTAAACGGGATTCAGTCGCAATAGTACGGATACGTTCACCATTTTTACCAATCACCATGCGCTTTTGGCCTTCACGTTCAACCAGGATCAAGGCGTTAATCTGATAGACACCATTTTCCATCAATTTGAACTGCTCGATTTCAACCGTGGCATCATAGGGAAGCTCATCACCTAGATAACGCATCAGTTTTTCACGCACAATCTCCGACGCCATAAACCGCTGTGAACGGTCAGTAATGTAGTCCTCGGGAAAGAAATGCACGCTCTCAGGCAAACTCTGGCGCGCCAGCGACATCAATTTGCCAACATTGGTACCTGACTTGGCGGAAATCGGCACTATGTCATCAAACGGGAATTTTTGAGCCAGTTCCTGCAAATGCGGGAACAGCGCTTCTTTGTCTTTAATGTGGTCGACTTTGTTAACGGCCAGAATAGTTTTACGCTCATCGGCACCACGCCGTAATTTGTTCAATACCATTTCATCATCGGCGGTCCAGCTCAAACCATCGACCACAAAGATCACCATGCACACATCAGCAATTGAGCTAGCAGCCGCACGGTTCATCAAGCGGTTGATAGCCCGCTTCTCTTCCATATGCAGCCCTGGCGTATCGATAAAAACCACCTGAGAATCACCCTCAGTATGGATCCCCATAATCCGGTGCCGTGTCGTTTGCGGTTTACGGGAAGTGATACTGACCTTCTGCCCCAGCAGCCGATTCAATAATGTGGACTTACCCACGTTAGGCCGACCAACAATTGCCACCATGCCGCAGTAGGTTTTATCAAAATGCTGGGCTTGTGGCTGTTGCAATTTTGCCAGCAACTCATCCAGGCTCGGTTCCTGTTGTGGCACTTGTGGGGGTTTACTCATGTTTCATTAACTCCAGTACCTGGGCTGCGGCCTGCTGCTCAGCCTTGCGTCGTGAACTGCCAGTACCGGTCACCGCTACAGACAATTCAGCCACCCGACACTCAACAGTAAAGGTCTGATCATGCGCTTCGCCTTCGACCTTCAGCACCAAATATTCCGGTAACGGCTTTTTATGGCCCTGCAGCAACTCTTGCAGTTGGGTCTTGGCATCCTTCTGCCCTTCCCCCGGTTTAATCATCAGCAAACGCTGTTCATACCAGCCAAGCAATAACCCTCGCACGACTTCCAGATCAGAATCCAGATAAATAGCGCCGATAATCGCTTCTACAGCATCCGCGAGAATGGACTCGCGTCGGAAGCCACCGCTTTTCAACTCACCTGGGCCTAATGTTAGATAATCGCCCAGTTTGAACTCTTTCGCCATTTTGGCCAATGTATCGCCACGGACTAATGTGGCCCGCATACGGCTGAGATCACCTTCAGTCACCTTCGGAAACTGGTGAAACAGTTTGTCGGAAATCACCACTGACAGGATGGAGTCACCGAGAAACTCCAGACGTTCGTTATGTTTGTTGGCGGCGCTACGATGCGTCAGCGCCTGTTCCAGCAATGACAGATCTTTAAACTCATAGCCAAGTGTTCGACACAATCTGGGAAGATTCTTGATAGGTTCCATCACTGTAAGCCCCCAACACGGTTAAAACGCACACCGGTCGGGATCCAGGTTGGCAAAAAGTCATCCGGCTTACGATCGAACTCAAAGCTTATCCAGATACATACGGCACGCCCAACCAGATTCTTTTCGGGAACAAAGCCCCAGAAGCGGCTGTCAGTGCTGTTATCGCGGTTATCACCCATGGCAAAATACTCACCTTGAGGCACTACAAACTCTCCAGCAGGTAAATCACCGTCACGGAAATAAAATGCTGTAGGCTCACCACGCGCCGGATCAATAAGAATATCGTGCGTCACATCCCCTAATTGCTCGCGATAACGGATCTGCGGCACACCATCTAAACTAAATTCACCACGATTCACCTCAGCTCGGGCAACCAACCGCGGTTCAGGACATGGACTCTGCTGCTGGCAAGCCTCCTGAATATACAGCTGTTTATTGCGGTAAATAATACGATCACCGGGTAAACCAACCACCCGTTTGATGTAGTCAATGGACTCATCTTTGGGGTATTTAAAGACAATAATATCGCCTCGCTTTGGCTCTCCAGTACTGATCATTTTGGTACGCCATACTGGGTCTTTAAGGCCGTAGGCAAACTTTTCAACCAGAATAAAATCGCCTACTAACAGCGTCGGCATCATCGAGCCAGATGGGATTTGAAAAGGCTCGTACAGAAAAGAGCGCAAGATCATCACGAACGCGATAACCGGGAATATAGATTTCGCGGTTTCGACAAATGCAGGTTCTTGTAACATCTGCGCTTTGGCTGGTTCCGGCAATTCGCCCTGCGCTTCTGCTAACGCTAAACGTGCCCGGCGTTTCGGCGCCAGCAGCCAAGCATCCAACGCCCAAATGATGCCAGTAACCAAAGTAACTAAAACCAGGAAAATCGAAAAGTAGGCTGCCATGGGTCAGTTATACTCCTGCCTTGAATTCAATAAATACAAACCATTCCTGTCAACTTTGGTTAGTGTACCTGCAGCGGCCGGGGAGTCCCCCATCAGGCATACTAACCAAAGCGCCGCATATTGCGGCGCCAGGACAAACGATATTATCCGCAAAGCAATACCGAGGTCACTCGTTGAGTTTCAATACTGCTAGGAAAGCTTCCTGTGGCACTTCAACGTTACCCAATTGCTTCATCCGCTTTTTACCTTCTTTCTGCTTCTGCAGCAGTTTTTTCTTACGGGAAACGTCACCACCATAACATTTGGCAGTCACATCCTTACGCAATGCTTTGACAGTTGAACGTGCGACTACCTGACTGCCAACCGCTGCTTGAATAGCAATATCAAACATTTGCCGCGGGATCAGCTCTTTCATTTTGTCTACCAACGCAATACCGCGGTGGCGGATATTGGAGCGATGAAGGATCATCGCCAAGGCGTCAACACGGTCGCCATTAATCAGTACATCCAGACGCACCATGTCCGCCGGTTGGAAATACACAAAATTATATTCCAGTGACGCATAGCCTCGACTGGTAGACTTCAGTTTATCAAAGAAATCCATCACCACTTCAGCAGCGGGAATATGATACGTCAATGCCACCTGATTGCCGTGATACACCATGTTTTTCTGTACACCACGTTTTTCCACACACAGGGTAATCACATTCCCTAAGTAGTCCTTCGGTACCAGAATGTTGGCTTCAACAATTGGTTCATGAATTTCTTCAATATTATTAATCGGTGGTAGTTCTGATGGGTTATCTACATAGACGGTATCACCGTTTGTCATCACCACTTCATACTCTACTGTCGGTGCTGTTGTGATCAGATCCAGGTCATATTCACGTTCCAGACGCTCCTGAATGATCTCCATATGTAGCAGACCAAGATAGCCTATACGGAACCCAAAACCGAGAGCCGAAGAGGTTTCTGGCTCGAATTGCAGTGACGCATCATTGAGGCTCAGTTTGTTCAGTGCATCACGGAAGCTTTCATAGTCATCGGTCGATACAGTAAACACCCCGGCGTACACTTGCGGCTTAACTTTTTTAAAGCCAGGCAGTGGTTTATCAGCACCATTTTTAGCGTGTGTTAAGGTATCCCCTACCGGGGCACCGTGGATCTCCTTGATACCCGCGACAACAAAACCTACTTCGCCGGTTTTCAACTCATCTTTATCTGTTTGTTTTGGGGTAAAGATCCCGACCCGCTCCGCAATATGGTTTTGCCCCGTGGACATCACCTTAAACTTGTCACCCTTTTTCAGGCTGCCGTTCTTGATGCGCACCAAAGACACCACGCCGAGATAAGAGTCAAACCAGGAGTCGATGATCAATGCCTGTAACGGTGCCTCAGGGTCGCCCTTGGGTGACGGGATTTGTGCGACTATCATCTCCAGCACTTCATCTACACCGACACCGGTTTTGGCCGAACAGCGCACAGCATTCTTGGCTTCAATACCGACAATATCTTCGATTTCAGCAGCAACCCGATCAGGATCGGCCTGCGGTAAATCGATTTTATTCAACACTGGCACCACATCTAGGTTCATGTCCAGCGCGGTGTAACAGTTCGCCAGCGTCTGCGCTTCAACGCCTTGCCCAGCGTCAACCACCAAGAGTGCACCTTCACAAGCGGCCAATGAACGTGAAACTTCATAGGAAAAGTCAACATGCCCGGGCGTATCAATGAAGTTGAGCTGGTAGGTTTCACCGTCTTTAGCCTTGTATTCTAGCGTTACGCTCTGGGCTTTAATGGTGATCCCGCGTTCCCGCTCAAGATCCATTGAGTCCAATACCTGTTCCGCCATTTCGCGGTCAGTCAGACCACCACAAACTTGGATCAAACGGTCGGAAAGCGTGGACTTACCATGGTCAATGTGGGCAATAATCGAGAAGTTTCTGATGTGATTCATCATGCTGCAGTGACTAAGCTCTTGGTTAAATGTGTCAGTTAAAGGTGCGGAATTGTAACTGATCGCGGAGCCAATACCAATCAGAATCGGCGATATCGCCAGGGGGCATCAGGGATGACAACAACCATTAGCATCAGCGTTCTCCGTTGCCAATGGTCGCCCAAGATTGGCCAATATCACCGGCTGCGCAGTAGCTTCCAGCGCGCGCGCCTGACGTTTGCCAAGAGACCAGGCGAACACCGCCACCAGTACCGCCAGCAGTAGGCTTATCGCATCATGGTTAGCGTCGAGCGCTGTTGCCAGAATATTACCTAAGGTGCCGCCGACAAACATGCCAATCAGCGGTAACAGATAGACCAAGGCTGCGGCCTTCAACACCACGCTTTCAGGTAACCCCAAACGCAACAGCGTACCATTAGGATAGGATTCTGTCGTCGCTAAAGAAAATACCTGAAACTTACTGCTGAATGCTTTGGCAACCGCCGATGTGCCACAACTTTCGCCCTGAGAACAATGGCTACAGGCGCTTTTCATTTCCACCTGTACGGTTACCCAACCGTCGGAATCAGAACCAATGACTTTAGCTACCTGCTCCATCATAAGCGGATCCTCAATCGAGTCTTAATCCAGAAGCGATACGCACCAGCGTCTGCGTTGGCACTTTACCCACGGCAACCACTTCTAAGTTTCCTACCCGTTCTGACGCCATCGAAATACCATCACGAGTCATCAACTCTTCTGGTATGGGGGCATCACCAGAGCGTGCAACGTATATCGAAATATTGCTCAAGCCGTCAGTCAGCGCAATATATTCAACGGGTTCGTGTGTGCCTATCAAACGATGATGATCTCGCACAATCACCTTAAACCCGGCTGGAAGCCAGTTAAACTGCCAGTTCTGCCCATCTTCACGCTCAGATGGACTCATCACCGGAGGCCATTCTTGCTTATAAGCCTCTTCCAGAATGGGCGCTGGCGTTTTGGTTTCTACCAATTCGATAACCAATAACTGCTCCAGCAACTGTTTGTCTTGTGACAACATGTCATAACGTAACGGCAAATAAGTATCAGTGTCGATCCAAACCTGGAACGCATAGCGATACTCATCATTAGGAACGAGGCGGATCATTTGTCCGGTACGTCCGGCTATACGTGTACGGCCACCGAGAACCAGATTATAGCCCTGTTCCAACTCGGCAACATCGCCGGCAAAAGCCGCAGGAATGACCCCTTGAATACGATTAGCCAACATGCTGTAGGCAGGCTGGTCATGTTCAATAAAGGTCACAATATTACCAACACGCACTGCATTTTTGATAGGGCCATTGAGGTGTTCAAGAAACGCCACCTCTTTTCCTTCCACTTTGCCATGGATATAGATCAGCGGCCGGATGCTATCTACCTGTAACTGGATAAGGGAAATTTTGAACTGTTTTTCGCGTAAGGCTTGACTCATATTTTCGAGCCAAGCCTTAGCGGAGAGTTGTTCCTGCGCAAACGCAGGCAGAGCAAAGGCCAGGAAAGCCAACAGGATGAGGCGCAAAAGACTTCCTTATTGATTCAGCGGAACAGTAACGACCTCGTTATTGTTATCCATAACCACACCAGCATTCAATCTCTGTTGCAACATGTGGTCCTGAATATAACTGTTTATACGACGACGCTGTTCATTCAATTGCTCATTAGTATAACCGGGACGCTGTTGCTGAAACTCGCCTTCCTGATAACTCACGGGAGACGCACCGCCCACTAATGGTCGAGTCATCAACACGGGTGAGGCGGCTTCATCACTGCTGCCTGACCCCGAATAGTTCTGTACACCAACAACAGCAACCAGAGCTACAGCGGCTGCAATCGCATACTGACCAAACTGTTTAAATAAGGGAACCACATTCGCCGGACGCGATACCGATTCCTGAGGCTGCGCAACAGGTGCCAAAATGGCAGGTTCCCGCTCCAGAGCGGCAGCAATACTGTCGGACAGGTCCAGTTGCAGTGTCTGCGGCAATTCACCCCGCATGGCATCACCGATAAGATGGTAGTTACGCCATTTATCATGAGAAGATTTATCACTGGCCAAATCTGCCAGAGCCTGAGGGCCGGCTTCACCGTCCACTGCAGCGGAAACCCACTCCTGACCTAATTTATCCATTACTCAACTCACCTGTTAGTTTAAGGGTCATCTTTCCAGCAACGGCTGGAGCTTTTTGTCGATGGCTTCACGAGCCCGGAAAATCCGCGATCTCACAGTACCGACCGGACAATCCATCACGTTCGCAATATCCTCATAACTCATACCATCGAGTTCCCGCAGAGAAATTGCCATCTTCAACTCTTCGGGCAGTGACTCTAATGTTTCGAAGACAACCTTTTTTATCTCATCCGATAACATCAGCCGCTCAGGAGACGCAAACTCCTTTAACGCATCACTACCATCATAATATTCTGCTTCATCGGCATCGACATCGTTAGCTGGCGCTCTGCGCCCTTGCGATACCAGATGATTCTTCGCCGTGTTCACGGCTATGCGGTACAACCAAGTATAAAACGCACTTTCACCGCGGAAATTCGGTAACGCGCGATAGGCTTTAATAAAAGCTTCTTGCGCTACGTCTGCTACATCGGCCTGATTTCTCACATAGCGGGAAATCAGATTTATCACTTTCCCTTGGTACTTCTGCACCAAAAGGTTAAATGCGTTTTTATCGCCCCGTTGTACGCGCTCAACTAATTGTTGATCACTAGTCTGTCCACTCATCCGAGCCGACTTCTCCCAACTCTTATAATGCTGATTTTTCAGTCGCTCGAATCATATTCACATATGTAGACCAGCGCCTTTATGAAAAGTTCTTAATGAAATTTTAAAATCTCACCAGAAATGTGTTTTAGGTCAAAATTTATACCCAACATAAAACAGTTGGTTTAGGATATGCCCTCCACCAATCGGCTCATGATACCCTATGAAACAAGCAGTTGAACACCAAGCCGACATCTTGATTATCGGCAGTGGCGCCGCTGGCCTGACATTAGCGCTGCACTTGGCTGCACATGGCAATATTATCGTACTCTCCAAAGGCGCTCTCAGCGAAGGCTCAACCTATTATGCCCAGGGAGGCATAGCGTCGGTTTTCGATGAGGAGGATACCATAGAATCCCATGTTGCTGACACCTTGGTTGCAGGCGCGGGTCTTTGCGATGAAACAGCTGTGACCTTTACCGCCCAAAACGCCAAAGCCGCAATGAAGTGGCTCATTGAATGTGGTGTTGCCTTCGATAAAGATGAGCGACCAGACGGCAGCGTAGATGAAACCAGCTATCATCTGACCCGAGAAGGCGGTCATAGCCACCGCCGCATACTGCATGCCGCAGATGCCACCGGTAAGGAAGTGCAGACAACGTTACAACAGCAAATATTGGCACATCCCAATATCACTGTGCTGGAGCGTTATAACGCGGTTGATCTGATCACCACCAGAAAACTCGGTCGACCAGGTAACCGAGTGCTAGGCGCGTATGTCTGGAACCGCGCCCAGGAACAGGTCGAAACGATTAAAGCCCGTTTTGTCGCATTAGCAACGGGAGGCAGTTCCAAAGTATATCAATATACTTCTAATCCCGATGTATCATCGGGTGACGGCATCGCTATGGCTTGGCGCGCCGGTTGCCGGGTTGCCAATATGGAATTCAATCAGTTTCATCCCACCTGTCTCTATCACGCCGATGCTCGTAACTTCCTGCTGACCGAAGCACTCCGTGGGGAAGGTGCGTTACTCAAACGGCCCGATGGCAGTCGCTTTATGCCGGAATATGACGAACGTGCCGAGTTGGCGCCGCGAGACATTGTCGCTAGAGCCATCGACCACGAGATGAAAAAACTTGGCGCTGACTGTGTATTTCTGGATATTTCCCATAAGGATCCAGAGTTCATTATCAAGCACTTCCCGACGATTTATCGTCGCTGCCTAGCACTGTCTATTGATATCACCAAGCAACCTATCCCCGTGGTGCCTGCAGCGCATTATACCTGTGGTGGTGTGATGACTGACTTACATGGGCAAACCGACCTTAACGGACTGTACGCAATTGGTGAAGTGGCTTATACCGGTTTGCATGGTGCCAATCGTCTAGCATCTAATTCGCTGTTGGAATGTCTGGTATTTGCCCGCGCTGCTGCCAGCGATATTGTCGGTCAGTTGCATAAACTGCAGATGCCCGGTGCAATTCCGCCCTGGGATGAAAGTCAAGTATCTAATTCTGACGAAGAAGTGGTAATTGCCCACAATTGGCACGAACTACGATTATTTATGTGGGACTATGTGGGGATTGTCCGCTCTAACAAGCGGCTCGAACGTGCGTTACGGCGAGTCTCAATGCTGCAGCAAGAAATTGAAGAGTACTATAGCAACTTCCGGGTCAGTAATAATCTGCTGGAATTGCGCAACCTAGTGCAAGTGGCGGAGTTAATTATTCGCTGCGCTATGCACCGTAAAGAAAGCCGTGGGTTACATTACAATATTGACTACCCTGATAAACTACCACAGCCACTGCCCACCATTCTTCAGCCGGAATAGGGGCTATCACGATTGAGCAGTAGACGACACAGATGGCGATAATCTGTGTCGTCAAACATATCGCGAAACAGGTATAAACGCTGAAACCTGTTCGCTTGTATACATTTGAAACTCACTAGCCAAGGGGTTACGAGCACAGGCTCACCTACGGTAAACATCTGGTCAGCATCAAACAGCCCCTGACCTTTGCCGTTAAGCCAGAAACTTACCGACCAATCACGTAACTGCCATAACTGATAAGCGAAATAACTGATCACAGATAACATCAGTCCCCAACGCAGCGGTTGGTAATAACGAAAATCCAGCGCTGGCCACAACCTAAAACTCAGCAAACAGATGACTGCTAGCACACCTAGAGCCAAATATTGACCCACTGAAGATTTCGCAGTAAATCTATGGCGCTGCACGCCCGCGAACCTTGGCAACCATGTCCGCCAACAATGGATCAGGACATTTTTCGTGTCCCATAAACCAAGCAAATAACTGTGGGTCTTCACATTCCAGCAGACGCACAAAACAGGCTTTGTCGGTGTCACTCAAATCCTGATAATACTGTTCCACAAACGGCTGGAACAACACATCCAGTTCCAACATACCACGACGGCATGCCCACTTGACCCGGGCAAAATTCATCAAATCAGCCACCAGTTAACTCCCCAAAATGAATGCAGCAGCAAGTTTACCGCTTGCGCTAGGAACTGTCGAATCACTAAAGTTTCTGAAGTTGCACATCCATTCCCGAAAAAAGCTCGTCAAAATCAGTATTGAGTAGACTCTTTACTGCAGGGTGCTGGATCATCCGCTCGGCGAACATCACGTGATACTCTTCACGTACCTCCCGCGTCACCCCTAACAATCGGACATCATGATTGAGAATATCCTGCTGATAGATGGCCGGTGCCACAAAAATGCCGCGGCCAAAATAGCCAAAGGCCTTCATCATGGCGGCATCATCAAACTCGCCAAGAATGGTCACATTGAGATTCTTTTCGTCAAACCAGCGGTATAGTTGTTGTCCCAAAGATGAACGTTTGCTTGGCAACAAAATCGGTACCTCTTCGAGACATGCGGGGAAAGGTCGCTGCAATGGCATGGCGGAAAAAAAAGCCACGCCACACTCCCCCAGTTTTTTCGAGAGGATCTCAGGATATTTTAGCGACTCACCGGCACAATCAGACAAGATCATGTCTAGTTTATGTTCCCGCAACCGCGCCATTAAGCTCTCGTGAGTCGCCTCATAACAGGCAAGCTGCATCGTGCCATCACGCGGGATCACCGACATTAATACGCGACTGGCAAGGGTTTTAGATAACGCATCAGCAATGCCTACTTCAAACAATAGGCTGTCATCCTTGGTGTAATTAAGCACATCCAACATTTCATAGGACAAGGCAAACATCTTGTCGGCATAACGAAAGACCAATTCCCCCAACTCAGTGGGTTCTAGGCGGCGACCGTTACGTTTAAACAAATTGCCTTTCAGCCGTTCTTCAAAGGCCCGGATCTGACCGGTGACCGTCTGCGGGGTTAAACATAAAGCTTCTGCCGCTTTGGTCACCGAGCCCTTTTTCTGCACCATCCAAAAATAATACAAATGGTTGTAGTTAAGATGGGACATAGGTGTCAGACACTCCTATTATTGCAAGCGCTGGCAATCCAGTAAGCTAAATACCGCGACCTGCAAGCTAGCACTGTCGGTCACCTCGCCACTATCAAAAGCCTCTGTAAGTCCGGTCACCAGCTGCTCTGGGTCTGGCAATCGCTCTAAACAGAATTGTCGATTGGCTTCCTGAAAACGTTTGCCCCCACGATATTTCAGCGCTCGCGACTGATAATCGTTGCTTTCAAGCCGCGCCCCAACGGCCAGCGGTTTATACATCAATGCCCCTTCCACCACACCTTTTAGGTAACTCTGACATAACGCATTATCACTGGCGGCTTTGCAATTTTCGATGGGTGAAGCGTTCGCTGCCGGTATCATACTCACGAGCAAAATGCTGGTTAAATAGATAGTTCTCATGTGTTATCTCCTGTTTCAGGTAAAACCTTCGATAGCCATAAATACCCCAATGTTGCTGCCATCATTGAGCCGAGCAGAATACCGAGTCGGGCCAAATCGCCATACAGCACGCCCCCGTGTTCAAATGCCAGCGACGCAATAAACATCGACATGGTAAAACCGATACCACACATAACGGCTACCGGCGCGATATGCCGCCAACCTATACCGACTGGTAACTCTGCCAGATGCAGCTTCACCGCGACATAGCTGAACAACATGACGCCGAGCGGTTTACCCAGTAGCAATCCCAATGCGATACCGATAGGTACCGGCGATAACACACTCTGCACTGACATGCCAACCAGTGACACCCCCGCGTTAGCAAAGGCGAACACTGGCAAAATCAGGAATGTACTCCAGGGATGCAAAGCGTGTTCAAGATGACGAGAAGGAGACGTACCATCGGCCGCCCGCAACGGAATGGCAAAGGCGATAATCACGCCCGCTAGGGTGGCGTGTACGCCGGATTTAAGTACCGCAACCCACAATATGGCACCCAACACACCATAAGCAGCTAGCGCAGTGACACCTTTACGGTTAAGCAAAATAAGTCCCAGCACCGCAAACGCCGCCACCATCAGACTGATAACAGATAAATCGCTGCTATAAAACAGCGCGATGATGACAATCACGCCAAGATCATCAATGATTGCCAACGCTAGCAGGAATACTTTCAGGGCAACGGGCACCCGGCTACCAAGTAACGCCATGATCCCCAGAGCAAAGGCTATATCGGTAGCAGCCGGAATCGCCCAGCCGCCGGAGGTCACTGGGTCATGATAGTTGAATAATAGATAGATGGCCGCGGGCGCAATCATGCCACCAATTGCCGCAAAAGTAGGGAGTGACGCCTTCGCCACACTGGATAATGCGCCCTCCACCAGCTCGCGTTTTACTTCCAGACCAATAAGGAGGAAAAACAATGCCATAAGACCGTCATTGATCCACAGTAACAAGGGCTTATGAATATCCAGCGCACCGACTCGCAGCTGTAACGGCATATCCAGAAGTCCCTGATAGATGCCGACTAAAGGAGAATTAGCTAATACCATCGCCAACACCACAGCAACCAGCAGCAAAATACCACCAGCAGATTCCTGGCTCAGGAAATCCCGAATCACTTTCTCCATGACAAACTCCAAAAAACCGTAATTCGTCAAAGTGTAGTCGATAGTTTAAAGTAAGAAAAATCGAAAGTAATTGCTATTAAACTCGGAATTACCGAGTTTAATAGCAAAAATCAACATGGCTAGATGGCAACTGGAGCCTTGATATGGGGATGCGGGTCATACCCTGATAATTCGAAATCTTCGAATTGATAATCAAATATCGATGCTGGTTTTCTGGTTATCTTCATAGTCGGCAAAGCCCGAGGCGCACGTGTAAGCTGCAAGCGGGTCTGTTCCAGATGGTTGGAATAAAGATGGGTATCGCCGCCCGTCCAGACAAAATCTTCCAGCGCCAGCTCACACTGCTGCGCCACCATCATCGTCAGCAAAGCATAACTGGCGATATTGAATGGCAACCCGAGAAAAACATCACAACTACGTTGATACAGTTGGCAGGACAACTTGCCATCAGCAACATAAAATTGAAAAAAGGCATGACAAGGTGCCAGCGCCATTTTGTCCAACTCCGCAACATTCCACGCTGACACGATGAGTCGCCGTGAATCTGGTTGCTGTTTAATCTGATTGATGACCTGGCTGATCTGATCGATATGCTGCCCGTCGGGGGTTGGCCAGCTACGCCACTGGGCACCATAGACTGGGCCAAGATTGCCGTTTTCGTCAGCCCATTCGTCCCAGATAGAAACCTTGTTATCACGGAGGTAACTGACGTTGGTATCACCTTTCAAAAACCACAACAGTTCATGGATAATCGATCTTAGATGACATTTCTTGGTGGTCACCAGTGGAAAGCCCTTGCTCAAATCAAAGCGCATCTGGTAACCAAAAACCGACAAGGTACCGGTACCAGTGCGATCGGTCTTTTCCGTGCCGTTTTCCAGTATGTGGCGCATCAAGTCAAGATATTGCTGCATTACTGTTTTCCTTTTACCGGAGTGTTTGCCGGAGCCTTACGAACCAGCAGATAAATACCAAAAATAATCATTGGCACAGATAAGATCTGCCCCATGGTAATATCACCCAAGAAAAATCCCAATTGAGGATCTGGCTGACGAACCAATTCAGCAACACAGCGGAAAATACCGTAACCTAATAGGAACATACCTGACACGGCACCGCGTTTGTCAGTTTTACGGCTATACCACTGCAACAGAATAAATAACGCCACGCCTTCGAGGGCAAACTGATACAGTTGCGAAGGATGACGCGGCAACGGGCCACCAGAGGGAAATACCATGCCCCAAGGCAAATCCGTTACTCGGCCCCACAACTCACCATTGATAAAGTTACCGATACGCCCAGCCCCTAGACCGATGGGAACGACTGGTGCCACGATATCCGCCACCGCAAAAAAGCTGCGCTGCTGCTTATAGGCAATATACAACATCGCCAGAATGACACCGACAAGACCACCGTGGAAAGACATTCCACCTTCAGTGATCTTAAATATATACAAAGGGTCAGCCAGAAAATAATCCAGATGATATACCAGCACATAGCCAATACGGCCACCGAGAATCACCCCTAAAAAGGCGTAGAACAACAAGTCAGATACCTGTTCACGGCTCCACAACCCATGAGATCGATCAGCTTTACGGTTAAGCAAAAACATCGCCGCCATAAAGCCTACAAGATACATGAAACCATACCAGCGCAGTGCTGGATGGAATGTCTGGCCGAAAAGTTCAAACGGGCCAAAAGAAACGATCACAGGATCGATATTGGGAAATTGCAACGCCATAACAGAAGATTACATCCTGGAAATTATGATTATTGTTAGCCCAGCATCAGCTTGAGACCTACCACAAGCAGCAGGGCCGCGAAGATTTTCTTTAACACGGGGGTTGGCCAGGTACTGGCGGCCTTGGCGCCAACCGGCGCCATCAGCATTGACGTTATCACAATGCCAACCAGAGCGGGAATATAGACATACCCGAGCGAACCGAACGGCATTCCTTGAACATCCCAGCCCGCAATAACATACCCTAAACTGCCCCAAAGCGCGATGACCAGACCATTAGCCGAGGAGAACCCAACGGCCTGTCGCATCTGCAACCCACACCAACACAGGAAAGGTACCGTCAACGTCCCGCCGCCGATGCCCATCAAGCCTGAAACCACCGCTATCAGCGCTGAGACGAGGAACAAAACCAGCGCTGGCGGCATTTTTTTTTCCGTGGAAACGGGTTTATAAGGAAACGCCATATTAATTGACATGAGGATCACGAATACGGCAAAGCCACGCTTCAAATCCGCCCCAGAGATAAATTCAGCAATAAAGCCGGCGCCCAATGCGCCCAACATAGTCCCTGGCAACATTGGCTTAAACAGCGACCAATCGATGTTGCCACGCTGATGATGAGCTCTGGCGGATGCAAAAGAGGTAAGAATAATCGCGGCTAAAGATGTGGCAATAGCGACATGAGGCAAGTTATTAGCGGGAACATCCACCATCGGTAGCAGATAGATTAATGCTGGTACCGCAATCAAGCCGCCGCCAATGCCCAATAATCCGGCCGAAAAACCGACGGCAATCCCCAGCAACAAACAGGCTCCTAGCAACAATAACAGGCTTTCCACTAACGCCTCACTTTCACTTTGAGTGATAAAAACGGACCAATGGCTAGTTAAGAATGGCCGCCAGCCCTTTTTCGCCAAGATAATCACGTAACAATTCCCTGACGTCAGCGCCACAACGCATGTTGAGCGCCTGCTGCAATAGCGCCTGCAGTTCATCCATACGAACGCGCCGCATCAGGTAGTTAATTTTCGCCAACGCCCCCTGATTCATACTGAGTTCACGATACCCCATAGCCGACAGCAGCAAAGCGCCGCTCGGCTCGCCAGCCATTTCACCACAGACGCTGATCCCCAACCCATACTGTTGGCAAAGCTCCAACGCTGATTTTAGATAACGCAAGACCCCGGGATGATAGCTATCAAACAGCGAGCTGACCCGTGGGTTATTGCGATCTACCGCGAGCAGATACTGAGTCAAATCGTTAGAACCTACCGAAACAAAATCCACCCGTTTGGCGACTTCATCTAACTGGTACAACAGCGCAGGTACCTCTAACATCACCCCAAATTGTGGCTTGGACAAGTCAGGATTAACATCGGATTTTAGCTCCTGATAGGCCTGTTCAAAATACTCCAACGCATGATCAATCTCTTCGATGTTGCTGACCATCGGCAACAGGATTTTCAACTGCTCACTATTGCCATTAGCCTGCAACATCGCGCGGATCTGTACCAGAAATAGCTCAGGATGATCCAGCGACATACGAATACCGCGCCAACCGAGGAAAGGGTTGTCTTCTTTAATGGGGAAATAAGGTAAAGGTTTGTCACCGCCAACATCCAATGTCCGCATCACCACCGGACGGCCGGCAACCAACTTGAAAACTTGGGAATAAACCTTGATCTGCTCCGATTCGCTGGGAAAACGCTGCTGCAACATAAACGGGATCTCGGTGCGATAAAGCCCGACACCGTCCGCCCCCTCCGCCAGTTCCGAGGCCAAGCCACTGAGCAATCCGGCATTGATAAACAGATTAACCCGCTCACCATCCAGTGTTTGCGCCGGTAGATGCACCTCCTGCATATACTGCCGTTGTAGCGCTTTTTCAGCGTTGAGCAAACTGCGATATTCACTTACGACTGCAACTGACGGTGACACCATCAACTGCCCACGCGTCGCGTTCAACACCACCATTTTTTTATCAATATTGGAGGCCAGCACTTGCTGTACACCGGTCAATGCCGGTAGTCCCAAGGCGCGAGCCAAAATTGCCGCATGGGAATTGACACCGCCAAGTTCAGTCACAATGCCCGCCAACTTAGCGCGAGGGAATTCGGCCAGTAAGGTTGTATCCGCTTCCTTGGTTACCAGGATCACCGGCTTATCAGAATCCAGTACTAACCTGTCAGGTTCAATTAACTGACGCAGGACTTTCTGCCCAAGATCCCGGATATCACTGGCGCGCTCTTTGATGTAGGGATCATCCATCGACTGAAACTGTTCGATGTACCGCAACGAAACCCGGCTGATAGCCGACTCGGCACTCCAGCCCTGCTCCACTTCCCGGATATATTCACCGCCGAGACTGGAGTCATCCAACAGCAGCGTTAACGCCGAAAAGATTGCCACCACTTCCTGATCTTGCTCTCGATCAAAACGTTGTGACAGATTGCCCAGATTATTGCGACAGCGGCTCACCGCCGTGCTTAAACGTTCCAATTCAACCTTAATATCGGCGGCTTTGCGGTTAGGCTGTTGCAACGAGATTTCGCCACCAAGTACCAGCGCATGAGCAATAGCAATACCGTTAGACGCCGGGGTTCCCTGAAACAGGATCTGTTTCTCCCGCCCTTTAACGCTGGCTTTCTGTTTCAAGCCTCGCACCGCCATGGCCAATTGCGCCGCCAGCGTCATCAGGAACGCTTCTTCGCCTTCGCTAAATTGGCGAGCACTGGCTTGCTGCACCACAATGACACCCAGCAGCTGTTTTTGATAGATGATAGGAACCGCAAGAAAAGCGCGATACTCCTCTTCGGCAGCTTCGGGGAACAATTTAAAACGCGGGTGTTGACGAGCATCGGCCAGATTGATGGCTTCTTCTCTTTGCGCGACCAATCCTACCAGCCCTTCAGTAATTGACATTCGCACATTGCCAACAGCAGCAGGCTCCAAACCGTCGGTTGCAGACAGAACCAATTCGTCTTTATCAAGAATATAGATAGAGCAACACTCGGTTGCGATGGCAGTTTTTATCTGCTTAACCAGTAATTCCAGCGCTGTATCTAAATCTCCGGCACTGGCAACTGCCTGAGTAATATCCCTGAGTGTATTTAACAACGCTTCCCTCCCACGCTATTCCTGTCAGCGAGACGGCCGACTTCGGCCCTTGCGGCGATAGGGTTCCCGTTGCTGCTGCAGTGCCAACGTTGTTGCAGCAAACTCCTTCATCACCTTCCGATAAACATCACGTTTAAACGACACCACCTGCCGCACCGGGTACCAGTAACTGACCCAGCGCCAATCATCAAATTCAGGGTGACCTGATGCGTTCAGATTTACCGTGCTGTCTTGGCTTTTCAACTGTAGCAAAAACCACTTTTGCTTCTGTCCAATACACACAGGCTGACTATCCTGTCGTACCAGTCGTTTGGGTAAGCGATACCTGAGCCAGGAGCGGGTAGACATGAGGATCTGTACATGTTCAGGTTTCAGACCGACCTCTTCATAGAGTTCCCGGTACATAGCTTCTTCTACCGATTCGCCTTCATCCACGCCACCTTGTGGAAATTGCCATGAATGTTGGCCAAAACGGCGAGCCCACATCACTTGCCCAATTTTATTACAGATGATTATGCCCACATTTGCGCGAAAGCCATCGCCGTCAATCACATGGACTCCGAAAACTTCAGAAATTTCAATGCATCGATTGTTTCACAAAGCTTGCGTGGCAGCAATTAGCAGTTATCAAAGCTTTCGCTATCTGTCGCCACTTTATGCACATCAATTACGCCGCTTCCTATGTCTATCACACTATCCACAATATCTGTGGACAAACTTGTTAACTACCGGGAGAAAGCATTGGAAAGTTGCATAACATCGAATTTATAGCCGTCATTCTCCCACCAAAATAGTTACACAACCTATTAATATTAATTAATTTAATTGTAGTTGGTGCATCA